>DASQTM010000337.1:0-2207 GCA_035641875.1 Microvirga sp.
GCGGACGCTGTAAAAGGCCTCCGCCTTCGTCCGACAATCTCACATTAGCCGTCATGGCCGGGTTGCTCCCGGCCATGACCCCTTTTGAACGATCCGGTCCAACCCCGGAGATATGACAATGGCTAAACGATTTGAACAAACCGCCGGCCCGTCGCAGCGCCAGCAGCGCGTGGCCGAGCTCGTGCGTCATGCCCTGGCGGAGGTCCTGTCCCGCGGCGACATCCAGGACGATGTGCTGACGAGAAATGTGATCACGATCCCCGAAGTGCGCATGTCCCCGGACCTCAAGCTTGCCACCGCCTACGTGATGCCCCTCGGGGGCCGCGACGAGGACGCCGTGCTCAAGGCGCTGGACAAGAACAAGAAGGTTCTGCGCCAGGAGGTCGCCCGCCGGGTCAACCTGAAATTCGCCCCCGACCTGCGCTTCCTCCGCGACGAGAGCTTCGATGAGGCCGCGCGCATCGATGCGCTGCTGCGCTCCGAGCGCGTGGCGCGTGATACGGCCAAGCCCAATCCTGACGCGTCCGACGACAACGACGAGTAAGATCCATGATCGAAGAACGACCGCAGCGGAAGCCCCAGGGCGACCGCCCGAAGAAACGCGACGTCAATGGGTGGATCATCCTCGACAAGGGCGTCGGCATGACCTCGACGCATGCGGTGGCGGTGGTCAAGCGCGGGCTCTCCGCCAAGAAGGCCGGGCATGCGGGCACCCTCGATCCGCTCGCCTCCGGCATCCTGCCCATCGCCCTGGGCGAGGCGACCAAGACCGTGCCCTTCATCATGGACGGGCGCAAATCCTACGTGTTCACCGTGGCCTGGGGCGCGGAAACCAACACGGACGACGCCGAAGGGGAGGTGGTGGCGCGCACCGACACGCTTCCGTCTCCGGCCGAGATCGAAGCCTTGCTGCCGCGCTTCACCGGCTCGATCCAGCAGGTGCCGCCGCGCTTTTCCGCCATCAAGATCAAGGGCGAGCGGGCTTACGACCTCGCCCGCGACGGCGAGGTGGTGGAGCTGCAGCCGCGCGTCGTGGAGATCGACCGGCTCGCCCTGGTGCACCACGAGGGCAACCGCTCGGTGATCGAGGCGGATTGCGGCAAGGGCACCTATGTGCGCGCCATCGCCCGCGACCTTGGCCGGGCGCTGGGCTGCTTCGGCCATATCGCGGCGCTCCGGCGCACGCGGGTCGGGCCGTTCTCGGATGCCGATGCGGTGACCGTAGACCACGTCGCCACCGATCCGGCGGCCCTGCGCCCGGTGGAAACGGCGTTGAGCGATATTCCTTCGATCGCGGTCAGCCGCGACATGGCGGGCCGGCTCATGCGCGGCCAGTCGATTATCCTGCGCGGCCGCGAGGCTCCGATTTCGGGAAAGGTCTACGCGACCTGCGGCGGCGTCCTGGTGGCGGTGGGCGATGTGGAGCGCGGAGAGTTCGTGCCGCACCGGGTGTTCAACCTGGGAGCCTGAACCCTCCGGCGGAAAGGCCAAGCCTTCCGGGGAGCCGACCCTCACATGAAAGGAGCGGGGTGCCTGACCCCGCTCGCACGTCTTGGCACCCTCTTCCCATAGGAAAAGGGGCGGGGCTTAGACCTTGGCGTTTGCGCTCTGGTCTTCATAGAGACGCATGTACTTGAGGGTCAGGGCGGAGGTCATCTCGCGCAGGGTGCGAGCCGTCTTCTCCTCCTCCCCGAGGGACGTGCGCAAGGCAGTGACATGCTGCCCGTGGCCAGTCGCCTCGGCCATGGTGATGAGCGACTCGTATGACGCAATCTCGAAATTCTCGAAGGCGTGGTTGGCGAAGTGGTTCTTCAGAATTTCGTCCGGCATCACCGAGTGGGCGATGGCCGCGAGATTGCCCGAAATGGACGTGGCCATGTCCTTGATCAGGGATCGATCCTCGCCGAAGGAGTGAAGGATTTCATCAATGCGCTGAACCTGCTGCTCCGTTTCGCGGATGTGAGTGCGAAGAAGCTGCTCAACCTCGGGGTAGTTCTCGATACGCTCGACCTGCCGCTCCATCAGCTGCAAAGCTTGCTTCTCGAGAGCGTGAGCGTTTTGCAGCCCGGCAATGTAGTTGTTGAGGGCAGCGTCGGAAGAAAAGGTCGCGCTTGCGGAAGAGGCCATGTTCGAACTCCGGATGTTAAGGGACTGCCTCGTCAACGGAGAGCTTTCCCGACTGTTCCGAGCTGCATGCGATGACTGTC
>DASQTM010000338.1:0-3760 GCA_035641875.1 Microvirga sp.
CACAGCAGCTTCTCGATCATCGCCGGGAAGAGGCGGAGCTCTTCTTCCGCAAGGTCGGCATCACCTTCGCGGTCTACGGCAACTCGGAGGCCGAGGAGCGGCTGATCCCCTTCGACATCATTCCGCGCGTGTTGTCCGGCCGGGAATGGGCCCATCTGGCGCGCGGGCTCGAGCAGCGGGTCAAGGCGCTCAACATGTTCCTCAAGGACATCTACGGCCCGCGCGAGATCCTGCGCGCCGGGATCGTGCCGCCCGAACTCGTCTATCTCAACCCTTATTACCGCCCGCAGATGCACGGGCTGTCTCTGAACAGCGGCATCTATGTCCAGGTCGCGGGCATCGATGTGGTGCGGGTCGACGACCAGGATTTCTATGTCCTTGAGGACAACCTGCGCACCCCGTCCGGCGTCTCCTACATGCTGGAGAACCGGGAGGTCATGATGCGGCTGTTCCCGGAGCTCGTGGGGATGCAGCGCATCCGGCCCATCGAGAACTACGTGGACGAGCTTCTGGGGACCCTCAAATCCGTCGCGCCGGTGAGCAGCCCCTTCGAGCCGACGGTGGTTCTTCTCACGCCGGGCTCCCTGAACTCCGCCTATTACGAGCACAGCTTCCTGGCCGATCGCATGGGCGTGGAGCTGGTGGAAGGCCGCGACCTCTTCGTGCGCGACGAAGTCGTCTACATGCGCACCACCGAGGGTCCGAAGCGCGTCGACGTGATCTACAGCCGCATCGACGACGACTTCCTCGATCCGCTCGTGTTCCGGCCGGATTCGGCCCTCGGCGTGTCGGGCCTGATCGCGGCCTACCGGGCCGGCAACGTGGCCATCGCCAATGCGCCCGGCACGGGGGTGGCCGACGACAAGGCCATGTACAGCTACGTGCCGGACATCGTGCGCTTCTACATGGGCGAGGAGCCGATCCTCAAGAACGTGCCGACCTGGCGCTGCCGCGAGAAGGAGGCTCTCTCCTACGTGGTCGACAACCTGCACGACCTCGTGGTGAAGGAGGTGAACGGCTCGGGCGGCTACGGCATGCTCGTCGGCCCTCACGCCACCGCGGAGATGCGGGAGCATTTCAAGACCCGCATCCTGGCCAGCCCCGACAATTACATCGCCCAGCCGACCCTTGCCCTCTCCACAAGTCCCGTCTTCACCCGCAACGGCCTCGCGCCGCGCCACGTGGACCTCAGGCCCTTCGTTCTCACGGGACGCAACGGCGTCAAGCTCGTGCCGGGCGGGCTCACCCGGGTGGCGCTGACAGAAGGCTCGCTGGTGGTCAATTCGAGCCAGGGCGGCGGCACGAAGGATACCTGGGTGCTGAGCGAATGACAGGGGAGCGTTCGTCGTGCTGAGCCGTGATGCAGACAGCCTCTACTGGCTTTCGCGCTATGTGGAGCGCGCCGAGAACACGGCCAGGATCCTCGACGTGGCCTACCGCATGGCGTCGATGCCGATCTCGTATAACGGGGTCAACAGCAACGAATGGGAATCGGCCCTCATCAGCGCCGGCGGCATGGAGCAGTACCGAACCATTCATGGGGAGATCACCCCTGAGAGCGTCATCGAGTTCCTGGCCTTCTCGGACGCCAACTCGTCGAGCATCCAGAACTGCTTCGAGACGGCCCGGCAGAACGCCCGCTCGGTGCGCTCCGCCCTCACCTCGGAGATGTGGGAGGCGATCAACTCCGCCTGGCTCGACCTGCGCCGCTTCAAGGCCCAGAGGATCCGGGTCGAGGACCTGCCCCGCTTCCTCAACCTGGTGAAGGAGGCCTCGCTGCGCTACGACGGCTCCGCCATGCGGACCATGCTGCGCAACGACGCCTATTGGTTCTCGCGGCTCGGCCTCTACATCGAGCGCGCCGACAACACCGCCCGGGTGCTCGACGTGAAATACCACGTGCTGCTGCCGCAGGACGCGGAGGTGGGCGGCGGGATCGACTATTATCAATGGGCGGCCATTCTCCGCTCCGTCTCGGCGCTGGTGAGCTATCAATGGGTCTATCACCAGAGCCTGAGGCCCTGGCTCGTGGCGGATCTTCTGATCCTGCGCGAGGAGATGCCGCGCTCGCTCGCGGCCTGCTACGGGGCCCTGTCCCGTCACCTGGGCGACATCGCCCACCGCTACGGCACGTCGGGAGCCGCGCAGCGCCAGGCCCGGTCGGCCCATGCGCGTCTGACAAACCGCACCATCCAGGACATCTTCCAGCAGGGGCTGCACGAATTCCTGGAGGATTTCATCACCGAGAACAACCGGCTCGGGCTCGCCATCACGAACCAGTACCTGGGCTGATCCATGCGCATCCGCATCACCCACGAGACCGCCTACCGCTACAGCGACCCGGTGAGATCCGCCATCCAGCTCCTGCGCCTCACGCCCCGCGGCCATGACGGCCAGACGGTGCTCTCCTGGGCCATCGACGCGGATTCGGGCGCGCGTCTGATCCGGCGGGAGGACTGGTACGGAAACGTCGCCCACACGCTTTTCGCACCGGGCCCCATCGACGAGATCACCCTGAGGGTGGTGGGCGAGATCGAGACCACGGACACGGGGGGCGTCGTCAAGGGCGGGGTGGAGCGGTTTCCCTGCATGTTCTATTTGCGCGAAACGCCGCTGACGCAGGGGGACGCCGCCCTTCGGGATTTCGCCAGGGAGACGGCGGGCGGCCTCGCCAACCCGCTCGAGCAGGGCCATGCCCTGATGGGAGCCATCCACGAGCGCCTTCGCTTCGAGATCGACGCCACGAACTCGGGCACGACCGCCACCGAGGCCTTCCAGGCGGGGCACGGGGTCTGCCAGGACTTCACCCACATCTTCCTCGCCGCCGCCCGGTCCCTCGGCATGCCGGCGCGTTACGTGTCCGGCTATCTGCACAGGCCGGAGCAGGTTGTGCAGGAGGCCGGCCATGCCTGGGCCGAGGCCCATGTGGAAGGCCTCGGCTGGGTGAGCTTCGACCCGGCCAACATGGTTTCCACAACGGAACACTATATCCGGATCGCCGTCGGCCTGGATTATCTTGACGCGGCTCCGGTTCGAGGCAGCTATTACGGGATCTCCCGTGAAGCGCTCGACGTTCGTCTGAGGATCGAAGGCGCCCGTCAGGCGCAGGCGTGACAATGGCCTCGAACCGGCAGCTCGATCAAAAGCCTCCTGGAGGAGCACCCATGACCTATTGCGTCGGCATCCTCGTGCGCGACGGCCTCGTGATGATCGCCGACACACGCACCAATGCGGGCGTGGACAACATCGCCATCTTCCGCAAGCTCCACCTCTTCGAGGTTCCGGGCGAGCGGATCATCACGCTCGCCACCGCGGGCAACCTCTCGGCCAGCCAATCGGTCATGTCGCTCCTGGCGGACGGGATCGAGGATCCGGAGACGGGCGAGGTCGAGACGCTGCTCACCGCACCGAGCATGTTCAAGGCCGCCGGGCTCGTGGGCCGCGCCATCCGCCGGGTCTACGCCATCGACGGGGCCGAGATGGAGAAGCGCAGCATGAGCTTCGACGTGACCATGCTGCTCGGCGGGCAAATCAGCCAGGGGCCGATGCGGCTCTACCAGATCTACTCGGCCGGCAACGCCATCGAAGCGACCCTGGACACCCCCTTCCTGCAGATCGGCGAGCCGAAATACGGCAAGCCGATCCTCGACCGGGCCATCGCCCACAACACCAGCCTCGTGGAGGCCCTGAAGCTCGGCCTGATTTCCATGGACTCGACGCTCAAATCCAACCTGGGCGTCGGCCTGCCCATCGATGTGGT
>DASQTM010000339.1:0-2734 GCA_035641875.1 Microvirga sp.
TCGCGCTCACCCTCCCCACAAGGGGGAGGGGAACAGGCGTCAGGCCTTGACGACGCGGAGTCTGTGGAGCCGTGAAGCGGCGCTGCTACCCGCGCCGGCTACCCCCGCCGAGGCCCACTTCGATCTCGAAGTCGTTCACGCTGGCGGCCGGAATCACGATGTTCTCCTCGATGATCGAGAAGCTTCCTTGCGTGTCCCCGGCCGGGATCGCGACCCCCACCGAGCGGGAGCGGTTGGCGAACACCGTCGAGCCGCGCTTCACCACGATGCGCACCGGGGCGGCGTAGCGCCCGCCTCCGCCGCCCGCAGTCAGGAGCGCCCGGCCCTCGACGCCGATCCGCACCAGCGTGGTGCCGTCGGGCTGGCCGACACATTCCCGCGCCATCTGGCCGAGCACGATCTGGCTGCCGCCGGTCCGCAGGGTCGAGCCGCCCTCGAACACGTCGATCTGCGGGCAGTAGACATCCTCGATCTGCTGCGGCCTTGCAGGCGGAACTGTGGTTCCGGCCAGGAGCAGCATGTCGCCCATGCCGCCCTCCCCGGGCGCGCCGCAGCCCGCCAGGGCCGTGAGTCCGAGCACGGCGAGAGCCCGCGCGGCCTTAGCGCTCAATCCAGCATTCATGATCATCCCCCACGCTTCGTGTGTTATCCTGTTCTTATGGCAGAGCATCGAGCCCGGCCGCAAATCCGTTTAGCGACACGGGGATGCCGATCCCTTCCTCCGGCGTCTGGAAGACGATGAAGGTGGCCGCTTGGCCGCCCCTCATCTGGGTGAGGAGGTTGTCGTCCATAACCACTTCGGCCACGCAGCCCGTGGCCAGGCAGCGCACGAACCCAGCGCGGCCGATATCCGTCTGGTCGATCTTGAGGCCGAGGCCCGACGGCAGGAGGATCCCTAAGGGCGCGACCACGCGCAGCAGGCGGCTTTTGCCGTCGGCGGTTTTCAACACGATAATGACCAGGGTGACGCTCGGGCGATCCTCCGCCACCACGTTCTGCACCAGGGCGCATTGTTCGGCGCTGGCCCCGGCCGGGGTCTCGCAGCGCATCTGCCAGTCGCCGAAGGTGTTCTTGACCATGCCCTGGGCCCCGGCGCCGCCGGAAGCAGCCAAGGCCGACAGACAGAAAAGGGCGGCCGCCCCATAGCGAACCCACCGTGTCGCGCCCATCCGTTTCTCCATTCTCGACCCCCTTGCAGGGCAGCGGCCCGGGCCGCTTCGATCGTCTCTCTCAGGCCGTTCGGACCATGGCAGGGGCTTCGATGTCAAGCGAGAGAGCGGAATCGCGGCCCCAAAACGGCCTTTGGCGGTTATGACGCACAAATTGCGGCGCATGTACCGTTGCGCTTGGGCCCGTCATGTGATTTTTGACGCACATCAAAAAGGTGGTGGCGCGGCGCCCGGCACCCTATTTGGCATGTCTGAACCATCCCCTTTGCTTTCGTGGCCGCCGGCCACCTCGTTTCTAGGAGCTTTGGAACACCGATGCGGATCGAGACCTCAGGACTTCGATCGGCGACCGCCCCTTGCGTGGCGGCGGTCGCACTTGTGTTGGGCGTCAGTGACGCATGGGCCGCTGCGGGCCATCCTTCCCCATGGGAAATGGGCATGCAGGAGATGGTGACCGAGGTCGGCCGCCAGGTGTCGAATTTCCACACCTATCTCGTGTGGCTGATCACCGCCATCTGCCTGTTCGTGCTGGCGCTGCTCCTCGTGATCATCGTGCGCTTCAACGAGAACAAGAACCCGACCCCGTCCAAGACCACCCACCACTCCCTCCTCGAGGTCGCCTGGACCATCGTCCCGGTGCTGATCCTCGTGGCCATCGCGATCCCCTCGTTCCGCCTGCTGCGCCTGCAGCTGGTGCCGCCTCCCGCCGACGTGGTGGTGAAGGTGACCGGCTATTCCTGGTACTGGGGCTACGAGTATCCGGCCGATCAGGGCGGCGGCTTCAAGTTCGACTCGAACATGGTCACCGAGGACAGTGCCCGTAAGCCCGACCAGCCGCGCCTGCTCGGCGCCGACAACGCAATGGTGGTGCCGGTGGGCAAGGTGGTCCGCGTTCAGGTCACCTCGGCCGACGTGCTGCATGCATTCGCCCTGCCGTCCTTCTACATCAAGGTCGACGCCGTTCCCGGCCGCCTGAACGAGACCTGGTTCAAGGCCGAGAAGGAAGGCGTCTATTACGGCCAATGCTCGGAGCTCTGCGGCAACGGCCATCCCTACATGCCGATCGAAATCCGCGTCGTGAGCGAGCAGCAATATGCCGCTTGGCTGACCGAGGCGAAGCAGCGTTATGCTTCCACAGACAGCTCCGCCCCGATTAAGTTCGCGACCGCTCAATAATCTGAAAAGGACCACAGAGGTCTCATCATGGCACATGCAGCTGATGCCGCTCATGCGGATCACCACGATCACCTTCCGAGCTTCTGGCGTCGGTGGTTCTATTCCACGAACCACAAGGACATTGGCACGCTCTACATGATTTTCGGCTTCACGGCGGGTATCGTCGGCGGCCTTCTCTCCATCGGCATGCGTCTGGAACTCCAGGAGCCTGGCCTGCAATTCTTCTCCAACCCGCAAGCCTTCAACGTCTTCGTGACCGGCCACGGCCTCATCATGGTGTTCTTCATGGTGATGCCCACGCTGATCGGCGGCTTCGGCAACTGGTTCATTCCGCTCATGATCGGCGCTCCCGACATGGCCTTCCCGCGGATGAACAACATCTCGTTCTG
>DASQTM010000340.1:0-5852 GCA_035641875.1 Microvirga sp.
AGGGACAAGGTTCTTGAGACGAACCGGCTGGTTGAGTCGTGAATGGCATTATCGGTTTCGTTTCCTTGGTCTCAGCTCTCGACAGTTCCGCTTAATGCCACTCATAGCTAAAGGCTCTCTCATGTTGACCGGTAGTGCTTCGTAGTAGCCTAACACCACAGGAACATGCTACATTTGTGCTACACGAGTTGGTAAAAAACGCTTAGAAATCAATGTTCTGTAGTGCCTGGCACCGTCTCCCCTAGGGAGCGCCACTTAATCAGGCACCTGGCTTGATCGTGGCATCAAGCGTGAAATCGTCATCGACGATCTTCCTTCGGACATCGCTGGATCAGCCTGAACGCTGATGCGCTGAGCAGGCGGGGGCGGAGCTGAGGGCTTCCCGCGAAGCAGCGCTGTCATTGCACAAGGTTCTCGAGGCGCGGGTCTGGAACCCTAATCCCAAGAGTTGTGGCGCATCCTTACGAATAATCTAACCTTCTCCCTTTGCGCGCCTTGCGTAGTTTGAAGATGATCAGTGAGAAGTTCCTAGTCTGCCGACATATAGCCAAGCTATAGATCCGTTCAGAAAAAGAAATATCGGCGGTCGATGCATCCGATCCCCTCGCCGGCGTGTATGCGGCATTCAGGGTTGAATGCCAGCGTCTCCGTAGTGCGTCCGGTTGTTCTTCGATGATGCTTGGAACAGCTCAGCTCGCGTGACCTCCCTGAAGCTCAATAGCTGCAAACCATGGGAGTAGTCGATGACTGAGCAGAACCATACCGGACACGAGGGCCATCAAGGCGCTGTTTCGGGCGCAATAAGCGGATCTCATAGCTCAACGGGCCTCAACAGCGCCAACCTGACGGCCGCTCTCCAGGCCTTCGGCAACGCCGACCGGGTGTTCTTCGCCGATCTGAACGAGCTCAACAATTCCGAAGCGGAGGGCGGAGCCCTGCTGCTCCTGAAGGGCAAGACCCTGACCGTCATCACCGCCGCTCGCGGCGTCGAGGCGGGCCAGACCCACATCCAGCACATTCACGGCTTCGAGGATGGACGCAACGCGACGGTGCCGACCCTGGCCCAGGACAATGACCGCGACGGCTTCATCGAACTTGCAGAGGGCCTCGAGACCTATGGTCCCATTCTCCTGGACCTGACATCGACTCCGGGCGGTGAGCTCTCGGGCTTCCCAGCCCCTGCCGGCAACTCGTTCCTGTTCTCGCAGACCTATGACCTCTCCGATCCGAAGAACGGCGAGATGGCGAAGCTCCTGGACGACGTGTCGCTCGCAAGGCGCGAGATCGTGCTCCACGGCGGATCCGTTCGCGAAGGGCATGGCCAGGGCACGGACGGAGAGGTCGACGGCACCGCAGGATACAAGCTCGTGCTGCCGATCGCGTCCGGCGAGATCCGCGAGTTGTCCTATGCCAACGCGCTGGCCTCCTTCGAGGCTGCCGTGTCGGTCAAATTCGGCAAAGCCATCCTTGGGGATAACGGGAGCGACAACCTCCAGGGCGGAACGCGCGACGACTACCTGAACGGCGGAGGCGGCCAGGATAAGCTGTCCGGCGGAGCCGGCGACGATTACCTGGACGGCGGCGCCAATTCCGACCGAATGTTCGGCAATGCCGGGGACGACCAGCTCTACGGCGGCGCGGGCAATGACGAGCTCACCGGCGGCCGGGGCCATGACCATCTCTATGGCGGCACCGGCAACGACCGGGCATTCTTCAACGTGTCGAAGGACGGCGCCGACAGCGTCAATCTCGGCTCCGGGTCCGACCGGGTGGATGTGAGTTCGGCCACGGCCGGTCAGGTCCGCCTGACGTTCACGAGCGCTGAGGTGGGCGATGGGAAAGCCCTCGATTCCGGCGCCCTGGCCAACCAGGACGGGGGCCTTGCCGTCCGCCTTCAGGCGGAGAACGGGTCCGATGGGCTGAGGGGCCAGGTGAGCCGCTTCGACGACGAGGGCATCACCTTCCTGGCCGCCTCCTCCGGGCTGACCTTCGACGTACGCGACCTCGTGTCGGGCGTGGCCCGCGGCGACCGGTTCGAGGTTGTCACTCTCGGAACCAAGGGGGCCGACAATCTCAAGGCCGTGCTGTCGGACAGCGCCTACTACTTCAACGCCGGCATGGGCAACGACCGGGTGACCGGCGGCAGCGACAACGACTTTCTCGTCGGCGGCGCGGGCAACGATGTCCTGAGCGGACGGCGTGGCAACGACAAGTTCATCGCCGGCGGCGGCAACGACCTTCTGTCCGGCGGAGCGGGCGACGACGCCTTCATCTTCAACGCGCCGCTGAACGCCTCCGCCAATGTGGACAGGATCAGCGACTTCCGCTCCAGGGACGACACGTTCCAACTGGATGACGCGGTGTTCGCCGGCCTTGCCGCAGGCGCCCTCGATGCCGGGGCCTTCGCCCTGTCCACGTCGGCGGCCGAGGCGGATGACCGGATCATCTACGACAGGAGCACGGGCAACCTGTTCTTCGATGGGAATGGCGGCGCGCGGGATGATCTCACGCTCTTCGCCAGGCTGACCAACAAGGCCGGCATTGCGTCCAACGACTTCCTGATCATCTGATTGAGGGGCTTGGGCCCGAGACACGGCTCGATCCGACAAGCGAAAGGGGCGTGGGTGTTCGCCACCCACGCCTGCGCCATATCTTGCCGCTGGCAAACCGGTCGGCCTGTTCATCCCGCGCGACCTTCAGGGCTGAATAGATTCCGCAAGCCGCCCAGAGTTCCCGGCCTCCGGCAAGAGCCGAAACCTCGGCCTTTCTCATGCGTTGACTGACCTGGGGGCCGACCAGGGGAACGCCGTTGACTGCTGATATCGTTGAAATCTACTGGAACGCGCGCCCGCACCTTGAGCGTTTGGGAGTCAATCTGCGCCGCGGCGGGATCGACGACAAAGGGCAGAAGGTTCTGGAGGAGGTTCGCAAGAGCTTAACAGGGGCGTTTCCCGGCGCTCCCGTTCTGGTCCGGATCACCGTGCATGCCGCAGCCCCCGCTGACGACCTGCGGGTCCTGCGCCAGGGCGTCGAACAATCCCATTGCCTTCATGAGCTTCGTACGGCAATCGAGCAGGCCATCCAACGCACACAGCCCGAAGCGGCCTGACCCATGCAACGCGAGGACGGCGCGAGCGCCATCCATGAACTTGAAGAACTTCGCCGCCAGAACGACGCGCTGAAGGCAGAAAACGCGCGCCTCCGCTCCGCCTTCAAAGCTGCGCCCTCAAAGCCTGGCGAGGCTCAGCCCTCCACCGTGGAGCGCGAGGACCTGATCCTGGAGAGCGCCACCGGTTACGCGATCTTCACGACGGACCAGGATGGCATCCTCACCTCCTGGAACGAGGGCGCCAGGCTGATCCACGGCTGGAACAAGGAGGAGGTTCTCGGCCGGCATGCCCGACTGATCTTCACCCCGGAGGACCGGGAAGCGGGAGCGCCCGAGGGGGAGATGCGCCTCGCCGCGTCGCGAGGCAGCGCGGAGGACGAACGCTGGCACGTGCGCAAGGACGGCGCACGCTTCTTCGCGACAGGGCTCCTGATGCCGCTGCGCGACGGGTCCGGCGGTTTCGTCAAGATCCTGCGCGACCGCACCGATCAGCTTCATGCCGAGCGCAATCAGCTCCGCCGCTTGCAGCAGATGAAGGCCCTGGCCGAGGCGGCCCGCGCCATCATGGGGGCGGCCGATCTTGCCACGACGCTCGATGCGATCACGGTGGCGGCCCGGGACATCATCGGGGCGCATCAGGCGATCTGCAGCACCACCCGCGGCCCCGACTGGTCGCAGGCCGTCACCGCCGTATCGCTCTCGGACAAATACGCCGCGTGGAGGAGCTACGACAAGGCGCCGGACGGCTCCGGGGTCTATGCCTGGATCTGCGAGGGCAACCGCACGATCCGCATGACCCAGGCCGAGTTGGAGGCTCAC
The DNA here is from genome assembly GCA_035641875.1 of Microvirga sp. Classification (GTDB taxonomy): domain Bacteria; phylum Pseudomonadota; class Alphaproteobacteria; order Rhizobiales; family Beijerinckiaceae; genus Microvirga. The sequence goes on from DASQTM010000340.1 coordinate 3,929, forward strand.
CCGCGCTGGCGCGGCTTCGGCAAGCACGCGAAGGAGCATCCGGCCATGCGCGGCTGGCTCGCGACGGCGCTCGTGGGCAGCGACGGAAAGAACCTGGGGCTGATCCAGCTCTCGGACAAGATCGAGGGCGAGTTCGACGAGGTCGACCAGGCGATCCTCGTGCAGCTCGCCCAGTTTGCCGCCTCCGCCATCGAGCGGAGCCAGGCCGGGGACGAGCTTCGCGCGAGCGCCGAGTTCACGGATCGGATTCTCGAATCCTCGAGCGATTGCATCAAGGTGCTCGACCTCGACGGCCGGCTCCAGTTCATGAGCGCCGGCGGCCAGGCGGTCATGGAAATCGACGACTTCGAGGCATTCAAGGGCTGCCCCTGGCCCGAATTCTGGTCCGGGCCCGATCGTGATGCCGCCGTCGCGGCCATCGAGGCGGCCAAGGCCGGAGGCGTGGGCCGCTTCCAGGGGTTCACCCCGACCGCCAAAGGGACGCCGCGGTGGTGGGATGTGGTGGTCACGCCGATCAACGGCTCCGATGGCCGCCCGGATCGCCTCTTGTCGGTGTCCCGGGACCAGACGAAGGAGCGCTTGGCCCAGGAGGCCGTCCGCGGGAGCGAGGCGCGACTGCGGAACGTGTTCGCGATCCAGACGGTCGGCGTAGTGTTTTGGAGCGGGGAGTACCAGCTGACGGAGGTGAACGACGCCTTCCTGAGCATGACCGGGTTCAGCCGCGAGGAGGCGCTCGGGAAAACATGGCAGGAGCTGACGCCGGAGGAGTTCCACCCGGCCTCATGGCAGGCGGTCAGCGAGGTGGCCACCCGCGGCGAGAGCACCCCCTTCGAGAAGCAATATTTCCGCAAGGACGGGTCGCGCTGGTGGGGTTTGTTCGCAGCCCGCAAGATCGGCGACGAAGTCGTCGAGTTCGTGCTCAACATCTCCGGCCGCAAGCAGACGGAGACCGAGCTGCGCAAGAGCGAGGCGCGGTTTCGCGCCGCCGTCGAAGCGGTCGAGGGCGTGCTGTGGACCAACAACGCCCGCGGCGAGATGGTGGGCGAGCAGCCGGGCTGGGCCGCGCTCACGGGCCAGACCCGCGAGGAGTACCAGGGCTTGGGCTGGGCCAAGGCGGTTCATCCCGACGACGCTCAGGCGAGCATCGATGCCTGGAACGAGGCCGTCCGGGAGCGCAAGACCTTCGTCCTGGAGCATCGCGTTCGCCGGCGCGACGGCGAATGGCGTCGGTTCTCGATCCGGGCCATCCCGGCCTTCGATGCCAATGGCGAGATCCGGGAATGGGTTGGCGTCCACACGGACATCACCGAGCTTCGCGCCCGGGAGAACGAACTGCGCGACCTGAACGCCACCCTGGAGCAGCGGGTCACGCAGGCCATCGCAGAGCGCGACAGGACGTGGAACAACTCCCAGGACCTCCTGCTCGTCCTCGATATGCAGGGCGTCCTGCGGGCCACCAACCCGGCCTGGTCGACGATCCTCGGCTGGAGGCCCGATGAGCTTTCCGGACGGGGCTATCTCGACCTGACCCATCCGGACGATCACGACATCAGCCGCAAGGCGCTGGCGGCCGCCTCGCAAGGTCCCTTGCCGAGCTTCGAGATCCGGCTGCTGCACAGGGACGGCAGCCTCCGCCGGATCGCCTGGGTCGCCGCCCCGGAGGGCGACCTTATCTATGCCAGCGGCCGCGACGTGACGGAGGAACGGCGCAAGGAAGAGGCATTGACGGCCGCACAGGACGCTCTGCGGCAGGCGCAGAAAATGGAGGCCATCGGCCAGCTCACCGGAGGGGTCGCGCACGACTTCAACAACCTGCTCACGATCATCCGCTCGTCGGTGGACTTCCTGCGCCGCAGGGAGCTCCCGGAGGAGCGCAGGCTGCGCTACGTGGACGCGATCGCCGACACGGTGGAGCGCGCCTCGA
>DASQTM010000341.1:0-2916 GCA_035641875.1 Microvirga sp.
GACCCGGACAAGAAGTCCGTGGCCATCGCCGTCACCCTCCAGCCTACGGAGAAGACGCTCACGGACGTGGAGATCGAGGCCGTTTCGGCCAAGATCGTTGGGGAAGTGGGCAAGAAGACCGGCGCGGTGCTGCGCTCGTAAAAAACCCTCCCCCCTTCGCGGGGGAGGGTGGCGAGCCTAGCGAGCCGGGAGAGGGGGCGAGTTCGGTGAAGGCCCCTCTCCCGTCCCCTGCTGACGCAGGGGCCACCCTCTCCCGCTGAAGGGGAGAGGGCTATGGCGGTGTTGTACCGTTCAACGGGTTCGCCTCATCCCACCCGTATCGCACCGTATCGAAGCGCATGGAGCGCGCGTCCACCATCAGCAGGCGGCCGACGAGGCCCTCCCCGAAGCCCACGATCTCGCGGATGACCTCCAGGGCCATCAGGCTTCCCATGACGCCTGCGAGCGCCCCGAGAACGCCGGCCTCCGCGCAGGTGGGGATCGCCCCGGCCGGGGGCGGGGAGGGGAAGAGGCAGCGGTAGGTGGGGTTCGGCCGGTCATTCGGGGCGGTCTCATGGGCCCTAATGGTGGTCAGGGAGCCGTCGAACTGGCCCAGGGCCGCCGTGACCAGGGGTTTCCTTGCGTGAAAGCAGGCATCCGAGACCGCGTAGCGGGTGCCGAAATTGTCTGAGCCGTCGGCCACGATGTCGTAGCGGCCGATCAACTCTTGGGCGTTCTCTGCCGTGATCCTTGAGATGTGGGGCTCCACCGTCACGTGAGGGTTGAGCCGCCCGACCGCATCAGCCGCACTCTCCACCTTCGGGCGGCCGAGGTCGGGGCTGCCATGGATCACCTGGCGTTGCAGGTTGGACAGGGACACTGCGTCGCCGTCCACGATGCCGATGGCGCCGATCCCGGCCGCGGCGAGATACTGGATCAGCGGCGCGCCGAGCCCCCCCGCGCCGATCACGAGAACGCGAGCCGCCTTCAGCCTCATCTGCCCGGGGCCGCCGATGTCCCGGAGGACGAGGTGGCGGGCGTAGCGGTCGATCTCGTCCGGTGTCAGGAGCATGATGCGACCTTTGACCTTATGGCCTCTCCCATCAACCTTCCCCGAAGAAATACCCCCGCCGTCTTGACAGGGCCCTTGGCGTTGTGACCCTTGCCATGCCATCGTCAAGGGCAACCGGGTAACAAACCCGCGTCTTATAGGGAACAATGCCGATGACATTCACCAAGTTCGGCCTCGCGCTTGCGGGCCTCGCCTTTTCCGCCACGGCGGCCTTCGCGCAGCAGCCGGCCTTCAAGCCCGCCATCGTCTACGATCTCGGCGGCAAGTTCGACAAGTCCTTCAATGAGGGCGTCTACATGGGCGCGGAAAAGTTCAAGAAGGACACCGGGGCCGACTACCGCGACTTCGAGCCCCAGAACGACTCCCAGCGCGAGCAGGCCCTGCGCCGGTTCGCCCGCGACGGCTTCTCGCCCATCGTGGCAGTGGGCTTCAGCCAGGAAACCGCGCTGAAGAAGGTGGCCGAGGAATTCCCCAACATCAAGTTCGCCATCATCGACTCCGTGATCGAGAAGCCGAACGTGCAGTCCATCGTGTTCAAGGAGCATGAGGGCTCGTTCCTGGTCGGCCTTCTGGCGGCTCAGGCCTCCAAGAGCAACAAGGTCGGCTTCGTGGGCGGCATGGACATCCCGCTCATCCGCAAGTTCGCCTGCGGCTACGTCCAGGGCGTGAAGCACGCCAAGAAGGACGCCGAGGTGATCCAGAATATGACCGGAACCACGGGCGCGGCCTGGGCCGATCCGGTGAAGGGCGGCGAACTTGCCAAAGGCCAGATCGACCGCGGCGCGGACGTGATCTACCACGCGGCTGGCGGCACCGGCATCGGCGTCCTGCGCGCCACCGCCGACGCTGGCAAGCTCGGCATCGGCGTCGATTCCAACCAGAACGGCCTGCATCCCGGCAAGGTGCTGACCTCCATGGTCAAGCGCGTGGACGTGGCCACCTACAACGTGTTCGACCAGGCCAAGAAGAACACCTTCAAGGCGGGCGTCTCGAACCTGGGCCTTGCGGAAGACGGCGTGGCCTGGGCGCTCGACGACCACAACAAGGCCCTGATCACCGCCGACATGAAGGCCGCCGCCGACAAGGCTGCCGCCGACATCAAATCCGGCGCCATCAAGGTGCACGACTACATGTCGGACTCCAAGTGCCCTATGTAAGATCGTGAATGATCGCGGATGCCAGCCTTTTGGCTGGCATCCGAGTTTTTGAAGACCTGTCCCTGCTTTCGGTTTTGAATGCCGCCGGAATATTTGAGGCCGATGTCCCCCGCCATTGAACTCATCGCCATCAACAAGCGCTTCGGCGACGTTCACGCCAACAGGGATGTGAGCTTTCGCGTGGAGCGGGGCACGATCCACGGCATCGTGGGCGAGAACGGCGCTGGCAAGTCCACCCTGATGTCGATCCTCTACGGCTTCTACGAAGCGGATTCCGGCGAGGTCCGCGTCAACGGCAGGCCCATCGCGATCCGCTCGCCCAATGATGCCATCAGCGCCGGTATCGGCATGGTCCACCAGCACTTCATGCTGGTGGAACCGCTCACCGTCGTGGAGAACGTGATGCTCGGCGCGGAAGGCGGCGCCATGCTGCGGGTTGGCGAGGCCAAGGTGCGCGCCGAGCTGGCGCGGCTTGCAAGGGATTACGGTCTTGCCCTGCTCCTTGAGCGACCGGAGCAGATCGAACAGCGCGTCCGCCTCCGGCGGCGTCAGCACGGCGGTGGGCTCGTCGAGAATGAGAATTTCCGCACCGCGATAGAGCGCCTTGAGGATCTCGACTCGCTGCTGCAACCCCACCGAGAGGTCGCCGACGGTGGCGTCCACATCGATTGCGAGGCCGTAATCCCTTGCGAGCAGCGCCAGCTCGGC
>DASQTM010000342.1:0-11605 GCA_035641875.1 Microvirga sp.
AGTGTTCGATGCGTGTGATTCCCTGGCTGGGCGTAGCGGTCGCGGCAGCCTCGTTTCTCGCCCCCCAAGCCCAAGCGCAGACCAAGAGGTTCGACGGCACCTGGAGCGTGGAGGTGATCACCGAACAGGGCGCGTGCGACCGGGCCTACCGCTACTCGGTGATCATCCAGAACGGCCGCGCCCGCTACGGCGGCCCCGAGAACTTCAACGTGAACGGACAGGTCCAGCAGAACGGCACGGTGGCCGCCAGCATCTCGCGCGGGCAGGACAGCGCCAATGTGCGCGGACGGCTCTCCGGCAGCACGGGGACCGGCACCTGGTCCACATCGGGCGGGCGCACCTGCTCGGGTAACTGGAACGCGGAGAAGCGCGGCTGAAGCCGCTCCCCGGTGCTATCCCCGCGCAGGCAGGACCCGTCAACACGACAATGGGAGACGGAGCGCCGCGGTAACGGCTGCCCCTCATCCTGCTTCATCAGCGGTTATGGATCCCGGGCTCCGCTGCGCGGCCCCGGGATGACAGGGGCGCACCCTACGATGCTCCGATAGCCTCTCCGTGCCGGATGCCCTAGAATGGAGCCCATCTTCAGATCGTTTCAGCCGGTGGGAGCATTCGCATTACGGCCATGACGCGCATCCCCGATTTCGCGAGCCTCGATTGGGCTGACGCCCCGCCGCACGCCTCCGCGCCCGTGTCTCAGCCGGAGCCCTGGCTGACCCCGGAAGGCATCGCCGTGAAGGGCGCCTATGGCCCCGAGGATCGGGCCGGGATCGATTTTCTCGACACCTATCCGGGCATCGCGCCGTACCTGCGCGGTCCCTACCCCACCATGTATGTGAACCAGCCCTGGACCGTGCGCCAGTATGCGGGCTTCTCCACGGCCGAGGATTCCAACGCCTTCTACCGCCGCAACCTGGCCGCCGGCCAGAAGGGCCTGTCGGTGGCCTTCGATCTCGCCACCCACCGCGGCTATGACTCGGACCATCCCCGCGTGTCGGGCGACGTGGGCATGGCGGGGGTCGCCATCGACTCCATCTACGACATGCGCACCCTGTTCGCCGGCATCCCGCTCGACCGGATGAGCGTGTCGATGACCATGAACGGCGCGGTGCTGCCGATCCTGGCGCTCTACATCGTGGCGGCCGAGGAACAGGGCGTTCCGGCTCAAAAGCTCTCCGGGACGATCCAGAACGACATCCTGAAAGAGTTCATGGTGCGCAACACCTACATCTACCCGCCCAAAGGGTCGATGCGCATCATCTCGGACATCTTCGCCTACACGTCCGCGAACATGCCGAAGTTCAACTCCATCTCCATCTCCGGCTACCACATGCAGGAGGCAGGCGCCACGCAGGATCTGGAGCTCGCCTATACGTTGGCAGACGGGGTCGAATACATCCGCGCGGGCATCCAGGCCGGGCTCACGGTGGACCAGTTCGCGCCGCGCCTGTCCTTCTTCTGGGCGGTGGGCATGAACTTCTTCATGGAGGTGGCCAAGCTGCGCGCCGCGCGCCTCCTCTGGGCCAAGCTCGTGAAGGGCTTCAACCCTCAAAGCGATAAGTCGCTGCCGCTTCGCACCCATTCCCAAACCTCCGGCTGGTCGCTCACCGCGCAGGACGTATTCAACAACGTGGCGCGCACCTGCATCGAGGCCATGGCGGCCACCCAGGGCCATACGCAGTCGCTGCACACCAACGCCCTCGACGAGGCGCTGGCCCTGCCCACCGACTTCTCGGCCCGCATCGCTCGCAATACGCAGCTGTTCCTTCAGCAGGAAAGCGGCACCACCCGCATCATCGATCCGTGGGGCGGCTCCTATTACGTGGAGCGGCTGACCTACGAGCTGGCGCAGAAAGCCTGGGGCCATATCCAAGAGGTGGAGGAACTTGGGGGTATGGCGAAAGCTATCGAGGCGGGGATCCCGAAGCTGAAGATCGAGGAGGCGGCCGCCCGCACCCAGGCGCGCATCGATTCCGGCCATCAGAAGATCGTCGGCGTGAACTGCTTCAAGTCCACGGACAAGGCCGTCATCGACATCCTCAAGGTCGACAACGCGGCGGTGCGCGCCAGCCAGATCGAGAAGCTCAAGCGCCTCAAGGCGGAGCGTAACCAAGCCGATGTGGCTGCCGCGCTGAACGCACTCTCGCAGGTAGCGGCTTCCGGCGAAGGCAACCTGCTCGACCTCGCCGTGAAGGCCGCGCGCGCCAAGGCGACGGTGGGCGAGATTTCCGATGCCCTCGAGAAGGTCTGGGGCCGTCACCGGGCCGAGATCAAGGCGATCTCGGGTGTCTACAAGCGGGAGGTGGGCATGACGTCCCCTGGTCTGGAGCGGGTGCGGCAACTGGTGGAGACCTTCGAGCACGACGACGGCCGCCGCCCGCGCATCCTCGTGGCCAAGATGGGCCAGGACGGACACGACCGCGGCCAGAAGGTGATCGCCTCCGCCTTCGCCGATCTCGGCTTCGACGTGGATATCGGCCCCCTCTTCGCCACACCGGCGGAGGCCGCGCGCCAGGCGATCGAGAACGATGTGCACATCATCGGCGTCTCGTCGCTGGCGGCCGGCCACCTGACCCTGGTGCCGGAGCTTCGGAACGAACTGGCGCAGTACGGCCGCGACGACATCATGATCGTGGTGGGCGGCGTGATCCCGCCGCAGGATTTCGAGGCGCTTACCAAAGCCGGAGCCTCGGCGATCTTCCCGCCCGGCACGGTGATTGCGGAGGCTGCCGTGAACCTCATTGAGGAACTGAACCGCAGGCTCGGATACGGGCCCAAGCAGGCCGCGGAGTAAAAGGCCTCGAAGGCAGGTTCGGGCGCCGGCGCGAAAAAGCGTGGACCTGGCGCAGCCGCCAGCCCCGCTGTGGCTCGGCGTCTCCGTGCTCCTGCCCCATTGACGTATGGGAAAGCTTCATCAATGCTAAGCTTTCAACTGGCGTTGTGGGGCACGTATGGCGCTTAATCTCGAAGGATACTCGTTGACTTTCTCCGACGAGTTCACCGGCGATTATATCAATACATCGGTTTGGGGCACGAAGTACTGGTGGGGCGGGCGCACGCTGGCGAGCAACGGCGAAATGCAATATTTCGCCGACCGTTCGACAGCGGTGATCCAGCAGAACCCTCACCTCGACCCGTTCCGGATCTCCGCCGACCCGAACCAGGCGGGAGACGGCATCCTGACCATCACGGCCCGCCCCTCCCCCGATACCAGCCTCACGGACGGCCTGCCCTATGTGTCGGGGCTCATCAACACCCATGGCGCCTTTTCGCAGACCTACGGCTATTTCGAGATCTCGGCCAAGGTGACCGCAGGCCAGGGATTGTGGCCGGCGTTCTGGCTGCTGCCGCAGAGCGGCAACTGGCCGCCGGAAATCGACGTGCTGGAACTGCTCGGGAACGATCCCTCGACCTATTACGTCGGGGCGCATTGGTCCCAGGCCGGCAGCCACGCGTTCGACACGCAGGCCTATGCCGCCCCCGTCGACCTCTCGCAGGACTTCCACGAATACGGCACCCTGTGGACGGCGGACAGGATCACCTTCTACCTCGACGGGCAGGAGGTCTATTCCATGGCCACGCCCGCGGGCATGAACGAACCCATGTACCTGCTCGCCGGCCTGGCGGTGGGCGGCAACTGGCCAGGCGCGCCGGATGACACCACCGCATTCCCGGCGCATTTCCAGATCGACTCCATCAAGGCCTGGGCCCTCGACTTGATCCCAACCCTCAAGGGGACCTCAGGCAACGACATCCTCGTCGGCGATCGTCAGGCAGGCGCATTGAACGACATCATCTTCGCCTATGAGGGCAACGACCAGCTGCAGGGGCTGAAGGGGAACGACACCCTTGCGGGCGGCGCCGGGACCGACAAGTTCGTCTACAGGTCGGCGTCGTCCGGCCACGACGTTCTTCACGACTTCGCCCCGACAGGTGGCGATGTGGTGGAGATCTCCAAGGCGGTCTCGGGCGTGAAAACGTTCTCGAACCTGTATCGGAATGTCCGGGACAATGCCGCCGGGGACGCGGTGCTCAAGCTCGCCGACGGCGGGACCATCACCTTCGACGGCATCCGCAAGGCGCAGCTCGGCTACGACGATTTTCTTCTCGTCTGATGGCCTGTCCAGGAGTTCAGCTCGCTTTTGCAGCGCGCCGCGACAGGTCCAAGGCCGTCAGGGCTTCCGCCAGCCGCTTCCTGGCCCGCTCGACGTCAGCGTCCGGAATGGCGTCGAGGTCGAGGAAGAGGTCGAGGCCGGTCACGTGCTCGGCGATGACCTGCGGCCTCTGGGCGAATTCCCCGAGGAGCCCCTCGACGGCGTAAGGCACGATCTCGCGCCCGATGCCCTTGATGGCGATGGACGGGAGCGGCTTGGCCCGAACCATGTCGCGAACGAGCGCATAGGTTTCATAGCTGAGGCAGATGCCTCCCGGCTCGGCGATGTCCTGAAGTCGTGAAGCCAGATTGGCCTCCGCCCCGACGATCGTATAGGCCATCCGCACGTCGCTGCCGAAATTGCCCACGTTGCAGAAGCCCGTATTGATGCCCATGCGCACGCAGAGCGGCAGGTCGATTCCGCGCTTGCGCCACTGCGCGTTCAGCCGCTCCATCCGCTGTTGCATATCGATCGCCATGCGCAGGCAGGCCTGGGCATCCTCCTGGACGCCCTTGGTCTCGGGATCCCCGAAGAAGATGAGGATCGCGTCGCCGAAGAACTTGTCGATGGTCGCCCCGTATTGCAGGGCGATGGCCGACATTTCGGTGAAATAGTCGTTCAGCAGTTCGGTCAGATCCTCCGGCTGCAGCCGTTCCGATATGGCGGTGAAATCCTTGATGTCGGAGAAGAAGATCGTGAGCTTCTTGCGCTCGGTTGCGATGGCCACGTCCTTCTGGCCGCTGAAGATGCTGCGGTAGATCTGGGGCGAGAGATACTTCGCCAGCTTCATCGATATGCCGGCCAGGAAATCGTTGGCCACGGCCAGTTCGTCGTTCATGCCGCGGATCAGCCGGGCCTGCCGGCGCTGCAGAAAAATGCAGGCGAGGCCGGCGAATGACGCCAGGGAGAGATAGGACAGGGAATACTTGAACGAGAAGATATTGGCCGCGATGGGCTGAGCAATCGAGATCTGCTGGATTCCGCGCACGTCGCCGACCGTCCAATCCTGCTTGGGGCTGTCGGGATGCCCGTTGTGGCAGCTCACGCAGACCTGCCCCATCACCACTGGCGCGGCCGCTCTCACCTGTCGTTTCAGGAGCGAGCCCGACACCTCCACGATAGACTCATCGGGGTTGGCCCTCAGCTTCAGGAGCGCCTCCCGCTCGAAATCGTCCAGCCGGTGAGGCTCGCGGCCCTTGAACGGCATGTCGGAGACGAACCGGTACTTGATCGCCCCGTCATGGGCGCTGATGCGCTTTCCGAGCTCGATGGAGAGGGTGGCCGGGATCGGAATGGCGCCGGGGGTATCGCGATAATTATGGGTCACCGTGATCGGCTCCACGGTCTGGAGCACGCGTCCCACTACGTCGCTGCCGTAGAAGCTGCGCATGTCGTCGATGATCCGGCTGATCTCGCTGGCCTGCATCCGCAGCACATGCTCGGACAGGATGCGCAGGTCGAGCCAGATGGCGGCAGGCAGGCCCAGCAGGCTCAAGGCCACCGTAGCCACGAGCAATGGACCCATCGCCCGCTGCTGGTAGGCATGCCGTTCACCCAGTCCAGCCATGGGCAGCCCCGCTGTTGAACTCTGCCAGTCTGTTAGATTATTCCCTTTAAGGCCAGGCTATCAACCCCATTTACGGGACCTTGATCTCACCCCCGCTCCCGCTCGATGGCCCGCTTGACCACCTGCTGCACCTCAGGGTTCGACAGGAAAAGGTCATGGTTGATGATGCCGCCCCCGAATTCGGAAGCATCCGCCACCCGAACGCCAAGCGCCTCCAGCCGCTCGCGGTCGGCCGCCCCGGCCCTGATGATGCCGCCGGCGAGCCGGCTCGACACGGCGAGCGCCCGATCGTTGGTGGAACTGATCACAGTAATCTTCCTGGCATCAGGGCCCAAGCGCTCCAGACCGCGGGCGAACAGGTCGATGTCGATGTCGGGGGCGGCCAGCACCACCGCGCCGATGCGCTCCATGGCGCTCTCGCCCCCGGAGCCGCGCAGCATCCGCAGGGTCTCGAGGGTCAGCATGGTGCCCATGCTGTGCGCCACGATGTGGATGCGCCCGCCGCTCGGCGTCTTGGCCATGGCGGCGAGGAGATCCTCGAAAGCGTCCCGCGACCACATGGCGCTCTCGCGGTCGGCCACGTAGCTGAAGGTCGAAGCCGCGGAAGGCCAGGTGAAGAGTCCGGTCGCGCCCGCGAACCTGATCCCGTCCGAGAGCTCGACGGTCGAGGCGGCGGCGGTCTCGAAGCTTTCCCGGTAGCCGTGCACGTAGAGGAGCAGGTCGCGCCCGAGGGCCGCCTGCGCGAAGGCGTGCGCGGCACTGGACTTGTCCAGGGACTCGACCGCGGCGATGCTCCAACTGCCGGACCCCAGCAGGGAGCCTGAGGGCGGCGTCAGCCGCGCTTCCGCGAAGATGAGGTCGGGCGAGCGCTGGCTGCTGAACCAGGGCTTGCGGAGCGGCTCGCCCACCGGCAGCCGCGTGGTCGCCACCAGAAGCTTCGGGTCGCGAGACAGGCCGGGCCGCGGCGAAGCCGCAGGGTTCGTGAGCGCCGAATCGTCCCCAAGGCAGCCGGAGAGGGCAAGGCCTGCAAGGCCGATGAGAGCGAGGCGGGAAAGGCGAAGCAACATGGGGCCTGGATTTGGGAGCGGAGCAATGGGAAGGATGCTGTCTTGTCCTTGATCGTGGCGGGCGCAAGGCAAAGTCGGGAATCGTCCGCTTCACCGCCCTATTCCTTGCCAGAAACAGTAAACCAATGGTGATCGCGGTTCCCGCCGCCGCGCCTTGATGCTTCGGCATGGGCTTTATACCTTTCCGTCATGCTCGCCGTTCTCGCCCGCACCCTCCTCGTCATCCTGGGTCTTTTCCTTCTCCCGCTCGGAACGCATGCCCTCTGGTGGGCCCTGCGCGACGACGTGGCGCCGAGCTGGCGCGCGGCCGATTGGTCGAGCGCACAGCTCCTGCCGGAGCCCACAAGAGCCCCTCAGGCCATCGTCGCGATCTATGCGGCGCGGGTCGGGCGCTGGCGCGGCATCTTCGCCCACCACACCTGGGTAGTCGTAAAGGAAGCGGGCGCGCAGCAATATACCCGCTTCGACAAGGTCGGCTGGGGCAGCCCGGTGCGCACGAACGGCTGGGCGCCGGACGGACGCTGGTTCGGCAATGCGCCGCATCCCGTTGTCGTCATCGAAGGCGCGGAGGCTCAGAGGCTGATCCCGCAGATCCAGCAGGCGGTCGCAGCCTATCCCTACCGGACGTTCGGCGCCTACAACGCCTGGCCCGGGCCCAACTCGAACACCTTCGTGGCGCATGTCATGCGCTCCGTCCCCGGCCTCTATGCCGCCCTCCCGCCCACCGCGCTCGGGAAGGACTGGCAGCCCCTGCGGGAGCTGGTGGGCCTGACCCCGAGCCGGACCGGCGTCCAGATTTCGCTGGGGGGTTATGCGGGTCTCGTCCTCGGCTGGGTGGAAGGCTTCGAGGTCGACTTCCTGGGGCTCGTCGCGGGTCTCGACTTTCGCCGTCCCGCCATCAAGCTTCCAGGCTGGGGACGAATCGGGATGGACCCGATCACCTGGTGAAAACCGCGCCGGAACGGGGTAAAGCTTCCCCATGACCGGGGGCTCACCCAAAAAGACCGATGTCACGGCCGAGGCCGTCCAGAGCGGCGACCGCGCTGCGCTTGCGCGCGCCATCACCCTGATGGAATCCCGCCGACCCGACCATCGGGAGGCGGCCAGGGCCCTCCTGCAAGCCCTGATGCCCTCTACCGGCAAGGCCGTGCGCGTGGGCATCACCGGCGTTCCGGGCGTCGGCAAGTCCACCGCCATCGATACCCTGGGCAGCATGCTGACGGAGCAGGGTCACCGGGTCGCCGTGCTCGCGGTCGATCCCAGCTCGACCCGCACCGGCGGCGCGATCCTGGGCGACAAGACCAGGATGGCGCGGCTCTCGGTGGACCCGAACGCCTTCATCCGCCCCTCCCCTTCCTCCGGCACCCTCGGCGGCGTGGCCGGGAAGACCCGCGAGACGATGCTGCTCTGCGAGGCCGCAGGCTTTGACGTGATCCTCGTGGAAACCGTCGGCGTCGGCCAGTCGGAGACGGCCGTCGCGGACCTGACGGATTTCTTCCTCGTGCTCATGCTGCCGGGCGCGGGCGACGAGTTGCAGGGCATCAAGAAGGGAATCCTCGAACTGGCCGACCTGATCGCCGTGAACAAGGCCGACGACGCGGGCGCAAAGGCGAAAGCCGCCGCCGCCGAATACAAGGCCGCCCTGCACATCCTCACCCCGGCCTCGAACACCTGGACGCCGCCCGTGCTCACCATCTCGGGGCTGACCGGCCAGGGGCTCGACGACCTCTGGGCCAGGGTGCTCGACCACCGCCGGCGCCTGGAGGCGACGGGCGAGCTCCCCGCCAAGCGGCGGGCGCAGGATACGAAATGGATGTGGGCGCTCGTCCATGAGCGCCTGCACGAGCGCCTGACCCAGGACCCCGCCCTGCGCAGGCGCGTTCCGGAGATCGAGCAGGCGATCGCGCAAGGGGCCCTGTCGCCCACCGCCGCCGCCGCCGAGATCGTCGCCTTGCTGGGGTTGTGAGCCCTCCTCCGGTTCTCTGGAAGGAGCGCTGCTCCTACCCCACAAGATCCGGAGAGACCCGCACCTGCCCGACCTCGATGCCGTTCCAGTTTCTGAGCACGGGCTGCGCCAACGCCTCCACGGCGGTCCTCTCATGGCCGAGGCGAAGGAAGCGGAGCACGAGGGCGGCCATCATGGCCTCGGCGGCGCGGCCATTCCCGTCTTCCGCCTTGAGGGCGATGCCGAAGCCCAGTTCCGGAAGGGCCGCGCAATAGACGCCCTCCGCTCCGACCTTCACGAAGGCGCGCTCGCCCAGGATTTCCATCAGCCTGGTGTCGAAGCGCCCGGTGCCGGCCACCATGAAGGGATGGCGGGCCACCGCCCGGCGGATCCGTTCGGCCGCCGCCCTGCCCTCGCGGGACAGCCCGGCGCCGGCGCCGAACCTGGCGAAGCCGAAGGCCAGCGACGGAAGCGGAATCGCGTAGGTCGGGATCGAGCAGCCGTCGATGCCGCTCTTCTCCCCGGTGTGGCAGGCGCCGGTCAGGTCTTCGAGGGCGTCGCGCACCCGGCGCTGCACCGGGTGCTCCGCCGTCACATAGCCCGTCGGATCCTCGTTCATGCCGCAGGCCAGGCAGATGAAGCCCGCATGCTTGCCCGAGCAGTTGTTGTGCAGGGCGCTCGGGCCCTGCCCCTTGGCTGCGAGCGCCCGGTTCGCCGCCTCGCCCATGGGCCAATGCACCCCGCATTCGAGGCAGGCCTCGTCCAGGCCGGCCTTGGCCAGCATGGACTGGGCGGCAGCCACATGCTCCGGCTCTCCCGAATGGGACGCGCAGGCGAGCGCGATTTCTTCGTCGGTCAGCGCATAGGCCTCGGCGATGCCGCTCTCGACCAGGGGCATGGCCTGGAGCGCCTTGACGGCCGAACGCGGAAAGACGCGGCGGTCCACGTCTCCGAGGGACAGGACCGCGGCTCCATCGGCATCGACCACGGAGACGCTGCCCCGGTGCCGCGATTCGACGAGAGCGCCGCGGGCGACCTCGACGAGAAAAGGATTGTTCATGAAATCCCCGTTTTGGAAACGGCGCTCTTTTGGTCGTGGTTCGCCCGGATGTCAAAGGGGCATCGTGGCAAAACAGCCTTGGAGCCGTCCTGCGGCCCGGGTTGCAGCCAAGCCCCTTCCATCCTAAACCCTGGTTTCCAAGACGACGGGAGTTCCTGATGCGCGTTGCGATGATCGGATCGGGCTATGTGGGCCTGGTCTCGGGCGCCTGCTTTGCCGATTTCGGCCACGATGTCTGCTGCGTCGACAAGGACCCGGGCAAGATCCAGGCCCTGAACCGGGGCGAGATCCCGATCTTCGAGCCGGGCCTGGCCGATCTCGTGGCCAAGAACGTGCGCGAGGGCCGCCTGACCTTCACCACCGCCCTGCCGGAGGCCGTCAGCTGCGCCGAGGCGGTCTTCATCGCCGTGGGCACGCCCTCCCGCCGGGGCGACGGCCATGCCGATCTGTCTTATGTCTACCAGGCCGCCCGGGAGATCGCCGCCGCCATGGACGGCTATACGGTGGTGGTGACTAAATCCACGGTTCCGGTCGGCACCGGCGACGAGGTCGAGCGCATCATCCGCGAGGCCCGGCCCGACGCGGATTTCGCCGTGGTGTCCAACCCGGAATTCCTGCGCGAGGGCGCGGCGATCGCCGACTTCAAGCGGCCCGACCGCATCGTCATCGGCACCGAGGACGAGCGCGCCCATGGGATGATGACCGAGATCTACCGCCCGCTCTACCTCAACCAATCCCCCATCCTGGCCATGTCCCGGCGCACGGCGGAACTGACGAAATATGCGGCCAATGCCTTCCTGGCCGCCAAGATCACCTTCATCAACGAGATCGCGGATCTGTGCGAGCATGTGGGCGCCAACGTGCAGGACGTGGCCCGCGGCATCGGACTCGACAACCGCATCGGCTCCAAGTTCCTGCATGCGGGACCGGGCTATGGCGGCTCGTGCTTTCCCAAGGATACCCTGGCGCTGATCAAGACCGCCCAGGATTTCGAGGCCCCCATGCGCCTGGTGGAGACGGTGGCGGCGGTCAACAGCCAGCGCAAGCGCGCCATGGGCCGCAAGGTCGTGGCGGCCTGCGGCGGCTCGGTGCGGGGCAAGACCATCGCGGTGCTGGGGCTGACCTTCAAGCCCAACACGGACGACATGCGCGAGGCGCCCTCCATCGACGTGATCACGGCCCTCCAGGATGCGGGCGCGCGCATCCGCGCCTACGATCCGGAGGGGATGCAGGCGGCCAGAGCCATGCTGACCGACGTGGACTACGCCCGCGACCCCTATGACTGCGCCCGTGACGCCGACGCCCTGGTGATCGTGACCGAGTGGGACCTGTTCCGGGCGCTGGACCTGCGGCGGCTGAAGGCGGCCCTGGCCGAACCCGTGGTGGTGGACCTGCGCAACATCTACCGCCCGGACGAGATGCGCCGCCGCGGCTTCACCTATGTGAGCATCGGACGCTCGTAAGATCCGTTGGCTCAGGGCACAGCCGACGCGCCCTTACTCCGGAAGAACGATCATAGGGGAGCGACCGTGGCGCGCCGCCGACGAGCGGTGCGCAACGCCCTGATGCCTGTTGTCAGGGCCACTCCTGTTGCGGCCGTCTGGGGTTTTGAAAGTCCCCGTGCAGGAAGGCCTGACCGGACTGGCAGAGAATGCTGTCAAAGAGCCAACACCTTCGGGCCGGAGCCGTGGGGCTCCAGCCTGAAGGGTTGCTCGAGGGGTGGCGCGAGAGGCGGTCCGGCTCGATGCTGTGTGATGATGAAGAGCCGGAAGCGGCCCTCGCGCACGGTTCTTTTAGGCGGACAGGCGACGC
>DASQTM010000343.1:0-2807 GCA_035641875.1 Microvirga sp.
GTGAACGAACGCATCCAGGAGGCTCAGAAAGCCGTCCATGCGGTCATCGCGGCCCGCCGCGAGGGAGAGGCGCGTCTTGCCGAACTGAAGCGCTCCCTGGCCCGGGAGCAAACCCTTGGACAGACCGGAGGCGGGGTATCCCGCTCCGCCTCCGCGGAGGACAAGGCCTTCCGCTCCCTCGAAGCCATCTCGCGTGTAACCGGCGTCCCATCCGCCAATGGAAGCCCCTATGCGTCGCAGATGAACGAATTGGAGAAGCTGCACCGGGACAAGGCGGTCGAAGAGCGTCTTGCGGCCTTCAAGGCCAAGAGCAACGGCTAGTCGGGAAACCCCATGGATGCTCTCCTTGTCCCGGGCTACCAGCCGTTCACGGTCGCCGGCCTCGTCATGGCAGGTCTCGTTCTGATCGAGACCATCTCCCTGGTTGCGGGCTTGTCCCTCAGCGAGTTCATCGACCAGGGCTTCGATGTCGACTCCCATGGGGGGCACCATGCCGATCTCGGAGAGAACGGCTTGATGGGAGGATTGCTGGGCTGGGTCAATGCGGGCCGGGTGCCGGCCTTGATCCTCATCATCACCTGGCTTGCCGCCTTTGCGGCGGCAGGCTTCGTGATCCAGACCATCGCCATCAGCCTCTGGGCGGCCCTGCCGGCCCTGGCGGCGAGCCTCCTGGCCTTCCTGCTGGCGCTTCCCGCCACTCGTTTCACCACGCGAGCGGTGTCCTTCATCATCCCGCGGGAGGAGACCTATGCGGTTTCCGACGACGATCTTGTCGGACGGGTTGCGGAGGTCACCCTGGGACCGCTGGATCAGGGGCCGGCCGGGCGGGTCAAGGTTCAGGATTCCCACGGGAACTGGCATTTTCTCATGGCCAAAGCCGCCGAGGGTCAGGAGCCCCTCCCCATCGGGGCCCAGGTCCTCCTCGTCGACCGAAAGGGATCCACCTTCCTGGTCATTCCCGCTCCCAAGAGCTCAGAAAAATCAGCTAACGCGCAACGCGGAGAACCCTCATGCTCAACGGCATCGTCATCCCAGTCGCCCTTGCCTTCGTCGCCATCTTCGGCATCGGCGTGGTGATCGCCATTCTCTACAGGCGCTCGACGCGCGATCAGGCCTATGTTCGAACGGGCCTGGGCGGCAAGAAGGTGGTGCTCGATGGCGGCTCCGTCGTCCTGCCGGTCTTCCACTCCATCGCCTGGGTGAACCTCAACACCCTGCGCCTCGAGGTTCGCCGCGGCGAAGGCGACGCCCTGATCACCAGGGACCGCATGCGGGTGGATATCGGGGCCGAATTCTACGTGCGCGTCCGGCCGGAAGCCGATTCCATCGCGCTTGCGGCCCAGACCCTCGGCGACCGCACGAACAATGCCGACGCCCTGCGCCAGCTCATCGAAGCGAAGTTCGTCGACGCCTTGCGGTCGGTGGCCGCGACCATGTCCCTCAACGATCTCCAGGAGAAGCGCACCGAATTCGTCAAGGCGGTGCAGGAGACCGTGGCGGCCGACCTCACGTCGAACGGCCTTGAACTGGAGAGCGTTTCCCTCACCCGCCTCGACCAGACCGACATCAAGCATTTCAACCCGAACAACAGCTTCGACGCGGAAGGCCTGGCGACGCTCACCAAGATCACCGAGCAGCGCAAGAAGGAGCGCAACGAGGTGGTCCGCGACACGGAAGTGGCCATCGCCGAGAAGGATCGCGAGGCGCTTCAGCGCAAGCTGGAAATCGACCGTTCCTCGAAGGAGGCCGAACTCACCCAGCAGCGCGACATCGCCAATGTGACGGCGAAAACCCGCGCCGAGCAGGCCGAGAAGGAGGCTGCGGCTCGCCAGGCCGAGGAAACCGCAAGGATCGCCTCGCAGCTGGTGATCGCCGAGCGGGAGGCGGAAGCCAAGCGCATCAAGGAAAGCGCCAATATCGCCGCGAGCCGCGCCGTCCAGCAATCCGAGCTCGAGGCCAAGCGCGACGTGCAGATCGTGGCGCAGGAGAGCGCCATCGCGGTGGCCAACAAGAGCCGGGAGGAATCCGAGGCCAAGGCGGCCGCCAAGGAGGCGGAGGCTCTTGCCGTCGCGGCCGACGAAAAGGTGGCGACCGCCAGAGAGGTCGAGATCGCCGAGCGCCAGAAGCGCATCGCGGTCATCGCGGCGCAGCAGGAGGCCGAGACCGAGGCCACGAACGTGACCGTCGCGGCCCAGGCCGAAAGGGATGCGGCCGAGAACAGATCCACGGCCATCAAGACCATCGCCCTCGCCAATGCCGACGCCGCCAAGATCGAGGCCGAGGGCATCCGCGAGAAGGGCGCCGCCCAGGCCGAGGCGGAAGCGGCGATGACGGAGGCGCGCAACAAGCTGTCCGCCGCCCTCATCGAGTTCGAGCTTGCCCGCGAGCGCATCCGCATCATCCCGTCGGCCCTGGCCGAGGCGGTGAGGCCGATCGAGAAGATCAAGGAAATCCGGATCTTCGACACGGGCGGCCTGGTCAATGGAAAAGCCAGTTCCGATGGCGGGATCGGGCTGGGGGACGGACTTGCGGGCCAACTCCTGTCGCTTCAGGCCAACAAGCCCATCGTCGACACGATCCTGGCGGAGGCAGGGTTTTCGGGCGGAGGCAATGCCCTCGACACCCTCCTCAGCTCCACCGCGTCGAAGGAGCCCATCAAGGTGGAGCGGGCCTCGGATCGATCCTCCAAGCCTTTATCCCAAGAGGCTCCGGGGCAGAACCCCCGGTCCAACGGCTAAGGTGGAACTCAGGCCAAGCGTAACCGTTGACGTGAGCTTTGCCTGTAATTACTCAGGGGCTTGCGCGAG
>DASQTM010000344.1:0-2127 GCA_035641875.1 Microvirga sp.
GGGATCGTCACGCTGCCATCCGGGTTCTGATAGTTCTCCAGCACCGCCACGAGGGTGCGGCCCACCGCGAGACCCGAGCCGTTCAGGGTGTGCACGAAGCGCGGTTGCTTCTCGCCGGCCTGGCGGAAGCGCGCGTTCATGCGCCTTGCCTGGAAATCCGAGCAGACCGAGCAGCTCGAAATCTCACGATACATTCCCTGCCCCGGCAGCCAGACCTCGATGTCGTAGGTCTTCGTCGAGGAAAAGCCCATGTCGCCTGTGCAAAGCGTCATGGTGCGGAACGGCAGGTCGAGCCGCTTCAGCACGGTCTCGGCACAGGCGAGCATGCGCTCGTGCTCGTCGGCGGAGGTTTCGGGCGTGGTGATCGAGACCAGCTCGCATTTGACGAATTGATGCTGGCGAATGATGCCGCGGGTATCGCGCCCCGCCGAGCCGGCCTCGGCGCGAAAGCTCGGGGTGAGCGCGGTGAACCGCAGGGGAAGCTCCTCCTCCGACAGGATCTGCTCGCGCACCAGATTGGTGAGCGACACCTCGGCGGTGGGGATCAGCCCGTAGCGCGACGCCTTGATGGTTTGCAGCAATCCCTCGCGGGTCGCGCCCCCGAGAGCGGACGAAACCGCCTGCTCAAGGGCCGATCCGGGGAAGGCCCAGAACTGGTCATCCTCGAACTTCGGCAGCTGCGCCGTGCCGAACATGGCGTCGTCCCGCACCAGCAGGGGCGGGCTCACCTCCGTGTAGCCGTGCTCGTTGGTGTGGAGGTCGATCATGAACTGGCCGAGAGCGCGCTCCAGCCGCGCAAGCCCGCCCTTGAGAACAACGAAGCGCGAGCCGGACATCCTTGCCGCCGTCTCGAAATCCATGAGACCCAACGCCTCGCCTATCTCAAAATGCTGCCTCGCGGCGGCAAGGTTCTTCGGGTTGCCGACGCGGTGGCGCTCCACGTTGCCGTGCTCATCCGCCCCGACCGGCACGTCCGACTTCGGGATGTTCGGAAGAGCCGCAAGAGCCTCCTGCAGGGCTCGCTCGGCGGCGCGCTCCGCTTCCTCGAGCTCCGGCACCGCTTCCTTCAGCCGCGCGACCTCGGCCATCAGCTCCTGCGCCCGCACCTCGTCCTTCTTGGCCTTAGCCTGGCCGATCTCCTTGGACATGGCGTTTCGGCGTTCCATGGCGGCCTGGAGGGCGGAGACGGCCCCTTTTCGCCCGTCGTCGAGGGCGATCAGGCGCTCGGATAGGGGCTCCATGCCCCGGTTCCGAAGGCCTTGGTCGAAAGCCGCGGGGTTCTCGCGGATGGAACGGATGTCGTGCATGAGACCAGGACCTGCTTCACGGCGCGGCCCTGCCATTGACAGGCAAGTCCACCCCTCCAAGAAATGCCGAGACTAGCGGCCGTGGCAGGGGCTTTCGCCCTACCCTTCCGCGGCGCGTGCGGCCTCGGCTTCCGCGCGCTTCCTCTCGACCATGCGGACGGAGAGGATGGACGCCTCGTAAAGAAGCAAGGTGGGGACCGCAAGGGCGAACTGGCTGATCACGTCCGGAGGAGTCAGGACGGCGGCGATCACGAACACCACGACGATGGCGTAGCGCCGCTTGTCCTTCAGGAACTGCGAGTCGATGATCCCGGCCCGGGCCAGCAGGGTCAGGATGACGGGAAGCTGGAAGCAGATGCCGAAGGCGAAGATCAGGGTCATGATCAGCGAGAGGTATTCGCTGACCTTGGGCAGGAACTCGATGCTGGGGCTGGAGTCGGTGGCAAGCTGCTGCATCCCCACCGAGAAGCGCATGAGCAGCGGCATGGCGACGAAGTAGACGCAGGCCGCGCCAACGGCGAAGAGCACCGGCGTGGCCACGAGATAGGGCACGAAGGCCTGCCGCTCGTTCTTGTAGAGGCCCGGGGCCACGAATTTGTAGATCTGCATGGCAATGATCGGAAAGGCCAGGAAGCCTGCCCCAAACGCCGCCACCTGGATCTGCGTGAACAGGTATTCAAGGCCGTGGGTATAGACCAGATGGGCCTTCTCGGGCGAGCCCACGGCGAAGACATAGGGCCAGACCAGCGCATTGTAGATGTACCTTGCGCCCGCGAAGCAGACGAAGAACATCACCACGAAGGCGACAAGCGCCCGGATC
>DASQTM010000345.1:0-7754 GCA_035641875.1 Microvirga sp.
GGCGGGAATTCAGGGCGTTGCGATGCATGCAGCCCCGGCCTCGGAGCCGGCCGCGCGGTCGCGCGCCTTCAACAAGGCGCGCCGTCACTCCCGCTGGGTGCGCTTCGCCAAGATGGCGATTCCCCTGGGCGCGGTTGCGGCCATGGTCCTGATCGGGCTGTTCGCCTACCTCAATCCCTTCCGCAAGGTCGAGGGGCTGAGCGTGGGCTCCGTGTCCCTTAACGGCACCAACGTCACCATGGAAAGCCCCAAGCTCACGGGTTTCAAGAACGACAACCGCCCCTATGAGGTGACCGCGAGCGCCGCCACCCAGAACGTGCGCAAGCCCAATCTCGTGGAGCTGAAGGACCTGAGGGCCCGCATCGTCACCGACGACAAGGGCAGCACCGCACGGCTCGAGGC
This sequence comes from Microvirga sp., assembly GCA_035641875.1. GTDB lineage: Bacteria > Pseudomonadota > Alphaproteobacteria > Rhizobiales > Beijerinckiaceae > Microvirga. The sequence continues at coordinate 403 of DASQTM010000345.1, forward strand.
CTCGGTTGGCGTTCTCGACACCCAGAAGGAGCAGATGAACCTGCGCCAGGATGTCCGGGTTCGGACGGATTCGGGCCAGGAGGCGCAGCTCCGCTCGGCTTTCGTGGACTTCAAAGCCGGCACCGTAGTGTCCGATGAGCCGGTGACGGTCAATCTCGGCAACGGGGTGATCACCGCCACGGGCCTCAAGGTGACGGATAACGGCAAGGTCTTCCAGTTCAAGGGCCGGGTCAGCTCCACCTTCGCCTCTTCGGGCGGCAACCCGCCTGCTCCAGCTCCTGCCGGCGCGAGCCCTGCTGCTCCTGCGGCGCAACCGACAAGTGTCCGTCCATGATGAGTTTCAGACATGTCGCGCTGGCCGGCGCGGTTCTCCTTTCGGTCTCCGGTCAGGCCGCCTGGGCGCAGGTGGGCGGCAAGGAGCGCGCCGTGGGCTTCGGCAATTTCGGCGCCAGCAAGGAGCCGATCAAGATCGACGCCGACAAGCTCGACGTGTTCGACAAGGAGGGCCGGGCGGTCTTCTCCGGCAACGTGGTCGCGGTCCAGGGCGACAGCACCATGAACTGCACGGTCATGACGGTGTTCTACGAGCAGCGGAACCAGGGCCAGAACGGCGGCGCGCAGCCCGCCGCCGCGCCCGGGGGCGCCGACGACAGCGCGATCAAGAAGATCGACTGCAAGGGGCCTGTCACCATCGTGTCCAAGACCCAGGTGGCGACGGGCAACAACGCCAGTTTCGACCGGGTCGGCAACAAGATCTATCTGACGGGCAACGCCGCCCTGAGCGACGGGCCGAACGTGACCCGGGGCGAGCGGGTCATCTACGACATCAACACGGGCGTCGCCAATATCGAGACCGCCCCAGGAGGACGCGTGAAGGCGCTGTTCGTGCCGGGCAGCGGTCCGGCCGAAGCGGCGGCGGGCGCCAAGCCGAAGCCGCAACCCCAGAAGCCGGCGACGAACTGAGGCGGGCTCGCCCGCTTCCCCTGACCGTTCCCATTCAGCGATTGTCCTGTGAAGCCCCTGTTCAACCGTTCGCCCGCTGCGCCCTCCGACGCCGCCCTCCTGGAGATGAAGCCGGCCGGGGCGGGCCCGCATGCTTTCAGCCGCAGCGAGGATGAGCCTGTCTTCGGCGGGCCCGGCATTCTGGCGGTCAAAGGCCTGCAGAAGAGCTATCGCAATCGCACCGTGGTGCACGAGGCGGGCCTGAACGTCCGCGCCGGCGAGGCGGTCGGCCTGCTGGGCCCCAACGGCGCCGGCAAGACTACGATCTTCTACATGATCACTGGCCTCGTCTCGGCCGACCGCGGCGTCATCAGCCTGGACGGGCACGACGTGACGGGCCTGCCCATGTATCGCCGCGCCCGGCTCGGCATCGGCTATCTTCCGCAGGAGGCCTCCATCTTCCGCGGCCTCAACGTGGAAGACAACATCCGCGCCGTGCTCGAAATCGTCGAGCCGAGCCGGAAGGAGCGCGAGCGCAAGCTCGACGCCCTTCTCGACGAGTTCAACATCACGCGCCTGCGCAAATCGCCCTCCATCGCCCTTTCGGGCGGCGAGCGGCGGCGCTGCGAGATCGCCCGGGCGTTGGCGGGCGAGCCCACCTTCATGCTTCTCGACGAGCCCTTCGCGGGCATCGACCCGATCGCGGTGGGCGATATTCAGAACCTGGTCAGGCATCTGACCCGCCGCGGGATCGGAGTGCTGATCACGGACCACAACGTCCGCGAGACCTTGGGCCTCATCGACCGGGCCTACATCATCCATTCGGGCCGCGTCCTGACGGAGGGGGCGCCGGACGCCATCGTGGCCAATGAAGAGGTGCGCCGCCTCTATCTCGGCGAGGATTTCCGTCTCTGATAGGCCAGGCCGCCTTTTGACGGCAGGCGGACCTCGCCGTAAATTGAGGCGGCATGCAAGGAGCATGCCGAGGTTTTGCCGGATGCGGCCATGAGTTCGATGCAAAGGCTTGAGCTGCGCCAGGGCCAGTCCCTGACCATGACGCCCCAGCTCGTGCAATCCATCAAGCTGCTTCAGCTCTCCCACATGGAGCTCTCGGCCTATGTGGAGGCGGAGCTCGAGCGCAATCCCCTTCTCCAGGAGGGGGAAGCCGCGGCCGATGCGCCCCTTCCGACCCTGGCCGATTTTCTGCGGGCCAAGCGCAAGAGCGAGGAGGCAGGCCCGCGGCTCATTCCCGGACCGGCTCCCCTGCGGGGCGAGGCCGCCCTGGGCTCAGGCGGGCAGGCCGCTTCCGGCCATGGGGAGCTGAGGCCGGAACTGGAGGACACCCTCGCCCGCGCCACGAGCCTCGCGGAGCACCTCGAGAACCAGCTGGAGCTTGCCACCGCCGATCCCCGGCTGCGGGAGATCGGCGGGCATCTCATCCACACCCTCGACGAGGCCGGATACCTGAGGGAGGACCTGGCGGAGATCGCCGAGAGGCTTCCGGCGGGCCCTGACGAGGTCGAAGCCGCCCTCGGGCTGATCCAGACGTTCGAGCCATTGGGAGTGGGCGCGCGCAGCCTGGGGGAGTGCCTCGGCATCCAGCTGCGGGAGCGGGACCGGCTCGACCCGGCGATGCAGATCCTGCTGGACCATCTCCATCTCGCGGCGGGGCAGGATTTCGCCGCCTTGCGGCGCCTGTGCGGGGTCGACCAGGAGGATCTGGCGGACATGCTGGCGGAGATCCGCCGCCTGGAGCCGAAGCCCGGCCTCGCCTTCACCCCGGCCCGCATCGACGTTCTCGTGCCCGACGTGCTGGTGCGGCCTTCGCCCGAGGGCGGCTTCAGGGTCGAGCTCAATCCGGACACCCTGCCCCGCATCCTGCTCAACCGGTCCTATTACACGGAGGTGGCGAAGCTGGTGCGAGGGGACGAGGACAGATCCTTCCTGTCGGAATGCCTCCAGAGCGCCAGCTGGCTGACCCGCAGCCTGGACCAGCGGGCCAAGACCATCCTGAGGGTCGCCGCCGAGATCGTGCGGCAGCAGGAGGAGTTCTTCCGCGAGGGCGTGGCCGCCCTGCGTCCGCTCACCCTGAAAGCCGTGGCCGAGGCCATCGGGATGCACGAATCCACGATCTCCCGGGTCGCCGCCAACAAGGCCCTCGGCGCCCCCCGCGGCACCTTCCCCATGAAGTATTTCTTCAACGCCGCCACCGGGGAGGGCGGGCATTCGTCGAAAGCCGTCCGTCACCGGATCAGCCAGTTCATCAGGGCTGAAACCTTGGGCGATGTGCTCTCCGATGAGGCAATTGCCCGGAAGCTGCGAGCCGAAGGGATCGAGGTCGCCCGCCGCACCGTTGCGAAATACCGGGAGGCCTTGCGCATCCCCTCGTCTGCGGACCGGCGAAGGAGGCATCGTCTGCAAGCGCCATGAATCTGCGCCGCAACACTTGTTTTACCCGCGGGGAGGATCATGATCTGACGGGCGTTATCCGAAGAAGGCTCGGCCTTGAGGAGAGAACGCGAAACGGGAGGGTGGCATGACGCTGAGGGTATCCGGTAAGAATCTCGATATCGGCGAAGCCCTCAGGTCCCAGGTTCTCGACCGCATGGCGGGCGCCCTGTCGAAATATTTCGACGGCGGCTATTCCGGCCATGTGACCGTCGCCCGGGACGGAGCGGGCTTCAGGACCGATTGCGTGCTCCACCTGACCTCCGGCATGACGCTCGAAGCCTCGGGCGCGGCCCAGGACGCCTATGGCAGCTTCGATCAGACCGCCCAGCGGATCGAGAAGCGCCTGCGCCGCTACAAGCAGCGGCTGAAAAGCCATGCAAACGACATCAATGGGCGCGATGTCAGTCTGAGGGCCCCCTATGCGGTGTTCGAAGCGCCCTCCGACGAAGCCGTCGAGGAGGAGGGTTACCACCCGGTGGTGATCGCCGAGACCACGAAGCCGCTCCATCGCCTTGCGGTCAGCGACGCCGTGATGCAGCTCGATCTGACCGGCGCTCCGGCTCTCGTGTTCGTCCACGCTAGCACTGGCCGCGTGAACGTCGTATATCGCCGCGGCGACGGAGCGATCGGTTGGGTCGATCCGCCGCCCGCCCAGCCTTGAGGGGAACAACTCTCTCTTGGTCCGATTTTTGCTTTGCCTGGAACGGTGCGAGGCCGTATCGGCTTCACAACAGATTGCAGCTTGATCGATGCCTTTGTTGGATTTCCTAGACCCCCAGGCCGTTCTGCCCGCCTTGCGCGTCAGCAGCAAGAAGCACGCCCTGCAGGAGCTGGCCGCCCACGCGGCCCGCCTCACCGGCTTGCCCGAGAGCGCCGTTTACGAGGCTCTCCTCCAGCGTGAGCGCCTCGGCTCCACCGGGATCGGCGAGGGCATCGCCATCCCGCACGGCAAGCTGCCGGGCCTGAACCGGATCTTCGGCCTGATGGCGAGGCTCGACAAGCCTGTGGATTTCGATGCCCTCGACGACCAGCCGGTGGACATCCTCTTCCTGCTCCTGGCCCCTGAAGGGGCGGGGGCCGACCATCTGAAGGCCCTGGCCCGGGTGGCGCGCGTGCTGCGCGAGCCCGGCGTGATCGAGCGGATCCGCACCACCCGGGACGCCGCCGCCCTCTACGCCATCATGACCGAACTGCCCCGGGCGGCCTGAGCGGACCGGCTTCAGGGCCGCGCCGCCATTTCCCAGACGAGCTGGACGCTGGCCGTGTAGCGGATCGTGGCCGGGGGCACGAGGGGAACCGATTCGGCATCCTTGGCCATGGCCGCCCGCATGGCGGGCTGGGGCTCGAACGCTTGCGCCGCGCCGTCCCGGATCTCGAGCAGACGACCCAGGGCCACGCCTGCGGCGGCGGCATAGACCTCCGCCTGGCGCCTGGCGTCGCGCACCGCAGCCTCCCGGGCCTTGTCCCCGCCCTCCTCCTGCCGGTCGAGGCCGAAGGACACGGATTGGAAGGTCATGTCGCCGCTGGCCAGGATCTCGCCAGCGAGACGCCCCACCCCGTCCAGGTCGCGGCTGGTGATCTGCAGGTGGTGATCGGCGGAGAACCGGGGCACCTTCACCTCCTTGCCGTCCGGCCCGATCCGCTGCGGGGTCTGGAAGACCTGAAAATTCGCGGTCTGGATATCTTCCCTCTTGACGCCCAGGCCCTGGATGCGGGCGAGAACCCGCTCCGTCCCGGTGCGGTTGAGGGCGGTCGCCTGCGCCACCGTTTCGGCCCGGGTCTCCACGGTCACGTGGATGCGGGCGAAATCGGGCTTCAGCTCCGCCTCGCCGGCGCCCGTCACGCTGATCGTCGGCGGACGGGCCGGCCCGTTCTGTGCAAGGGCCGGCGAGGCGAGGGCGAGGGCCGCAAGGCCAGCGATCAGGGGAAGGCGCATCATCGTCGGGTCCTCTTCAAACGAAAGCTCCGCCCAGAGGCGGAGCCATCATCTTCAGCAACGGTCCTGACCGGGGGATTAACGGCCTGTCTTCACCCGGGTCCAGAGCCGGGTCACGGTGCGCTGGGCGCGCTCGTCATAGGCCGTGTTGGTGAACAGGCGCTTCATGGTGGCCTCGTCCGGATAGATGCCGGGATCGTTGAGGATCGCCGGTTCGATGCTCTGCTTGGCGGCGAGGTTGCCAGACGCGTAGGACACGAAGTTCGTGTTCATGGCGGCGATCTCGGGCCTGAGCATGAAGTTGATGAACTCGTGCGCCTCGGCCACGTTCTTGGCGTCGGCTGGAATGGCGAAGCTGTCGAACCACATGAGCGCGCCCTCGCGGGGGATCACGTAGGCGACCTCCACATTGTTCTTGGCCTCCTCGGCGCGCTTCTTGGCCTGGATCATATCGCCCGAATAGCCCACGGCCACGCAGATATCGCCGTTGGCGAGCGCGTTGATATATTCGGAGGAGTGGAACTTCTGCACGTTGCCGCGCACCCGGAACAGGGCGTCGCCCGCCTTGTTCAGGTCATCGACGCGCTTGGAATCCGGGTTGAGGCCGAGATAGGCCAGAACGCCGGGGAAGAGGTCCTCGGGTGAGTCGAGCATGTAGATGCCGCAGGCCTTGAGCCTGGAGGCGACCTCGGGCTTGAGCACCAGATCCCAGGTGTTGAGCGGCACGTCCCCCAGGATCGCCTTGACCTTCTTCACGTTGAGGCCGATGCCGGTGGTGCCCCACATGTAGTTGACCGCGTACTGGTTGCCGGGATCGAACACGGCGAGGCGCTGCGTCACCTCGGGCCATTGGTTGGAGAGGTTCGGCAGCTTGGACTTGTCAAGCTTGGCGAATACCTTGGCGCCGATCAGCCGCTGCACGAAAGGCCCCGAGGGCACCACCAGGTCGTAGCCGGACTTGCCGGCGAGCAGCTTGGTCTCGACGATCTCGTTGTTGTCGTAGGTGTCGTAGACGACCTTGATGCCGGTCTGTTTCATGAACTCGTCCAGGGCTTTCGGGTCCACGTAGTCCGACCAGTTGTAGACGTTGACGACGCGCTGCTGCTGGGCGCTGGCGCCGGTGACAAGGCCCAGGGTCAGGGCCACCGAAGCGAGGAGGCGGAACATCAGAGGCGGAACTCCTGAAGAATGCGGAACAGGCTGAAGCTAAGAGGTTCTGGTGTTCTAAACAATGTCTAAGATGCCGTCGGCGCTGCCGGTTTCAGGCTGCCCGCTTCACCGCCTTCGCCAGCCGCTCCAGGCCTGCGTCCAGGGTCGAATCCTTCTTGGCGAAGCAGAAGCGCACCACGTTCCTGACCGCGCCCTCGGCATAGAAGGCCGAGACCGGGATCGCCGCGACCCCGTGCTCCGTGACGAGGCGGCGGCAGAAGGCGACGTCGTCGGTCTCGCCCAGGGGCGCGATGTCGACATTGACGAAATAGGTGCCCTGGCTCGGGATCACGTCGAAGCCGAGGGTCTTCAGGCCCGCGGTGAACCGGTCGCGGCTGCGGGCGAAATTCTCCCGCATGCCCTCGAAATAGGCGTCGTCCTTGCCGAGCCCGTAGGCCACCGCCGCCTGGAGGTTGGGCGCGGTGGTGAAGGCCAGGAACTGGTGCGACTTGGCCAGCACCTTCATGATGGGGGGCGCGGCGCAGACGAACCCCACCTTCCAGCCCGTGAGGCTGAAGATCTTGCCGGCCGAGCCGATCTTCACCGCGCGCTCGCGCATCCCCTCGAGGCCCAGCACGGAGCGGTGCCGGCGGCCGTCGAAGACCACGTGCTCCCACACCTCGTCGGAGATCGCGATGGCGTCGTGGCGGCGGCAGAAATCGGCCAGCAGCGCCAGATCCTCGTCGGAGAAGATCGTCGCCGTAGGGTTGAGCGGGTTGTTGAACACCACCGCCTTGGTGCGGGGCGAGAAGGCCCGGGCCAGCGCCTCCTCGGTGAGCCGGAAATGCGGCGGCTGGAGGGTGACAAATTTCGG
>DASQTM010000346.1:0-9800 GCA_035641875.1 Microvirga sp.
GTCCCTGCGAGCCGCTCCGCGAGAAAGTCGGGCGCGGCCACATGCGCCTTGAAATACCTCTTGCGATCATGACCTATAGGGCACGACGCATCGGCCGGAGCACGCCACCCCTTCATGGACTCGACCCATCACGACCATTCCCTCGAGGATCTGAACGAGACGCAGAGGCGGGTTCACCGCATCCTCGCGGCCGCCCGCAATCCCCTCTCGGCCTACGAGGTGCTGGACAAGATGCGGGGCAAGGCGGCGGTGACGCCGCCCACCGTCTATCGCTCCCTCGACAAGCTGATCCAGAAGGGGCTGGCGCACCGGCTGGAAAGCCTCAACGCCTATGTGGCCTGCAAGCACCCCCATCATCACGAGATGGCGGCCTTCGCCATCTGCGATTCGTGCGGCGCGGCGACGGAGTTCAGCGACACGCAGATCAGCGGCCGTCTCTTAGAATGGAGCGACGCTCATGCCTTCTGCCCCAAGAAGATGACGGTCGAAGTCCGGGGCCTGTGCGAAGCCTGTGCGAAATGAGCCTGTTTCCGTCCAGATCAACTTTTCGCTCTTTGGTATATAATACCAAAGAGCGCAATATAACCATTCCGCGTATGCTGAAATGCCAACTTCCCCTAGGTCATATGCAGAATTGCAAGGCGTTTTTGCAATGATAACACATTGTTCAACCGTAGCTTACGCTATATGAATAGGCGGTTTCGTAATAACAGGAGCAGGTTTATGAGCACTCGGGCCCTTCGAAAGGAAGAAGAAGACAATCTTCTCCGTCGTGCGGACGATCTCTGCCGGCAGAACAATCTGCGGCTGACGCCGATTCGCGAGCGCGTTTATCGCGAACTCGTCCAGAGCGGGGGTCCCGTGGGCGCCTATGATCTCGTGGATCGTCTTAGCAGCGACAAGAAGCGTCTCGCGCCGGTGACGATCTACCGGGCCCTGGATTTCCTGCGGGATGCGGGCCTCGTCCATCGCCTCGCCACCCAGAACTCCTATGTGGTGTCCCACGGCCAGCCCGAGGCGAACGCCATGAAGATCATGTTCGTCGACAAGCGCACCGGCGAGACCATCGAGGTCCATTCGACCGAAGTGGCCGAGGCGATCCGCAAGGCCTCCGAGCAGGCCGGCTTCCGGTCGGTCTCTCCCTTCATCGAGGTCGAAGGCGAACTCACCCGCTAGGCCGCCGCCTCGCATCCTGCGAGGAAAAACAAAAGGCAGGAACGGCGACGCTCCTGCCCCTTCAGTCCCAATGAAAAGGCCGGGCAATGCCCGGCCTTTTCGCTTATTCCGCCGCCAAGGCCCGTGGGGGAGCGTGAGGCTCCTTCCTGGCCTGCGGGCTGCGCACGGTCTCCCGGGAGATGTAGGTGTAGAACATCGGCACCACGAAGAGGGTGAAGATCGTGCCGATGGACATGCCCGAGGCGATCACCAGGCCCATGGAGAACCGGGCCGCCGCGCCCGCGCCGCTCGCCGTGATGAGGGGGGCCACGCCCAGCACCATGGCGGCCGTGGTCATGAGGATCGGGCGCAGGCGCACGCGGGCGGCTTCCTCGATCGCCTCGCGCTTGTTGACCCCTTTCCTCTCCTTCAGGTCGTTGGCGAACTCCACCATCAGGATGCCGTGCTTGGTGATCAGCCCCACCAGGGTGATCAGCCCCACCTGCGTGTAGATGTTCAGGGTCGCCAGTCCCACGTTGAGGAAGATCATCGCGCCGAACATGGAGAGCGGCACCGACATCATGATGATGAACGGATCGCGGAAGCTCTCGAACTGCGCCGCCAGCACCAGGTAGATCACCACGATGGCGAGCCCGAAGGCGAGCGCGATGGAGTTGCCCTCCTGGACCTCGAGGCGCGACTGGCCGGCGTAATCCTCGTAGAAGCCCTGGGGCATCACCTCGGCCGCGAGGGAGCGCAGGGTCGCCAGGCCCTCCGACGTGGTGACGCCGGGCAGCGGCAGCGCCGAGAGGGTCGCGGCGTTGAGCTGGTTGAACTGCTCGATGGCGGCCGGGGCCGCGCCGGTCTCGATGCGCACCAGCGCCGAGAGCGGCACCATGGAGCCGTCCGAGGCGCGCACGTAATACTCGGAGAGGCGCTCGGGGTTCAGGCGGTCGGTCTGCCGGACCTGGCTGACCACGTCGTAGCTGCGGCTGTCGCGATCGAACTTGGAGATCGGCGCGCCGCCCACCAGCGCCCCGAGCGTGTTGCCGATCTCGCTCACCGGCACGCCGAGCGCCGCCGCGCGGTCCCGGTCGACGATGATGCGGGCGCGGGGCGTCTGGTAGGTCACCGAGTTCTGAACCACGATGAACTTGCCGCTGGCCATGGCCTTCTGCTTGACCTGCTCCGCCACCTCGTAGGCCTGGGAGGAGTCGCCGATGGTGCGCAGAACGTACTGGATCGGCAGGCCGCCGCCTGCGCCGGGCAGGGATGGCGGCGCGAACACGAAGGCCTGGAGGCCGGCGTTCTCGTTGAGAAGATTCTGGATCTCCTGCTTGGTCTCGACGCCCTTCTTCTGCCGCTCGCTCCATTCCTTGAGCTTGAAGCCGAGGAAGCCGCCGCCGGCGCCGTCGATGCCGACGATGAGGAAGCTGGCGTCGATCTCGGGGATCTTCTCGCCCGCGCCCGTGAACTGGGCCGAGAAGGCCTGGGTGTAGTCCGCGGTGGCGTATTGCGGCGCATTGACGATGCCGAGATACGCGCCCTGATCCTCTTCCGGCGCAAGCTCGGAATTGGTCTTGACGAACAGGAAGGCCGTGGTGGCCAGCAGCGCCGCCACGATGGTGAGCGTGACGGCCCGGTAGCCCAGCGAACCCTTCAGGCGCCGCCCGTACCAGTTCTCGAGCCGCGTGAAGGTGCGGTCCACGAAACCGGCGAAGCGCCCCTGGGCCCCGTGGGACTTCAGGAGCCGCGACGACATCATGGGCGAGAGCGTCACCGCGATGATGCCGGAGATGACCACCGCTCCCGCAAGGGTGAAGGCGAACTCGCGGAACAGCGAGCCGGTGAGCCCCTGCGTGAACCCGATCGGCGCATAGACCGCCGCCAGGGTGATCGTCATGGACACGATGGGACCGAAGATCTCCCTCATGCCCACGATGGCCGCCTCGACGGGCTTCAGGCCTTCCTCAATGTGCCGGTGGATGTTCTCCAGCACCACGATGGAGTCGTCCACCACGAGGCCGATGGCCAGCACCATGGCGAGCAGGGTGAGCAGGTTGATCGAGTAGCCCAGCATGAGCAGGAAGAAGCACACGCCCACCAGCGAGAGCGGGATCGTCACGATCGGGATCAGCACGGACCGGAAGGACCCTAGGAACAGCAGGATCACGACGACCACGATGAGCGCCGCCTCGCCGATGGTCTTGAACACCTCCTCGATGGAGGCCGAGATGAAGCTCGACGCGTCGTAGACGATCTCGACCGTCATGCCCTTGGGCAGGGTCGGCCGGATGTCGTTGATGGCCTTCGTCACCGCATCCGCCACCGTGAGCGGGTTGGCGGCCGGGGTCGGCACGATGCCGATGAAGGTGCCCTGCTGGCCGTTGAAGCTGACCTTGGTGTCAACGCTCTCGGGGCCGAGCTCCACGTCGGCCACGTCGCGCAGGCGCACGACCTGGTCGCCGCTGGAGCGGATCGGCAGGGTGCCGAAGGTCTCGGGCGTCTGGAACGTGGTCTGCATCTCGAGCTGGTAGGCCACGTACTCGCTCTGCGTCTTGCCGGGCGCCGCCAGGAAGTTGTTGGCCCGGATCGCCGCCACCACGTCGCCCGCGGTCACGCTCAGCGCCGCCAGGCGCACCGGGTCGATCCAGACGCGCATGGAGAAGTCGCGCCCGCCGAGGATCTCGGCGTTGCCGACGCCCTCCAGGGTCGCGAAGCGCGGCTGCACCACGCGGGTGAGGAATTCCGACACCTGCTCGGGATTCATCTCCGTGCTGCCGAAGGTGATGTACATGAGGGCGAAGGTCTGGCCCGTGCCCTTCATGATCACCGGGTCCTCGGCCTCGGCCGGCAGCTGCGCCCGCACCTGCTGCACCTTGGACGTGACCTCGGTGAGCGCGGCGTTGGGATCCGTGTTCAGGCGCATGCGCACGGACACCGTGCTCAGGCCCTGGCGGCTCTGGGACGTCACGTAATCCACGCCCTCCGCGCTCGACACGGACTTGGCGATGGGCGTGCTGATGAAGCCCTGGATCAGGTCGGCGCTGGCGCCCACATAGGCCGTCGTGATGGTGACCGTGGTTTCCTCGACCTCCGGGTACTGACGCACCTGAAGGCTCATCAGACCCTGCGCGCCCAGCAACAGGATCAGGAGGCTCACCACCATCGACAGGACGGGGCGGCGGATGAACAGTTCCGTAAAACTCATGGCGTTGCTGCCTATTGTCCGTTTGCGAGCTTGGTCGCGTCGAACCTGGTCACATCAATGGTGTTGTCGACCTTGACCGTCGCGCCGGCCTGAAGCTTGTTCTGTCCCGAGGCGACCACCTGCTGACCGGGCGTGACGCCGGACAGGACCTCGACCGAGCCCCCGCGGCGGCGGCCGGCCTTCACGAAAACCTGCTTGACGGCCTGGACCTGCTGGCCGTCCCGCTCCTCTGACTCGACCGTGTAGACGTAATCCCCATAGAGGCTGGTGATCACCGCCGTCTGCGGCAGGGTGACGACGTTCGGCTGCGGCGGCAGGACCACCTCCACATGGAGGAACTGGCCCGGCAGGATCGCGCCGTCCCTGTTGGCCTCGATGAGAGCCTGAACGGACACGAGGCGGGTCTTCGGGTCGACCCGCGGGTCCTTGCCGATGATGCGGCCGGTAAACGGCAGATCGGTCTCGCTGACCCCGAGGCGCACCTCCTGGCCGAGCTTGACCTCGCCGGCCGCCTGCTCGGGAACCGTGAAGTCCACCTTCATCGATTGCAGATCCTGGAAGCTCGCGATCACCGTCCCGGGCTGGAGGTACTGCCCGATATCGACCCGGGTGATGCCGATCGTGCCCGAGAAGGGCGCCTTCAGGGCCTTCTGCTCGATGGTGGCCTGCAAGCGCGCCAGGCGCGAGCGGGCCGCCGCAAGCAGGGCGCTCGCCTGATCGAAATTGGCTTCGGTGCCGTATCCCCGGGTGGACAGGGTCTTTGCCCGCTCGAAATTGCTTTCGGCGGTCTTCACGGCCGCCTGCACATCCAGCAGATCCGCCCGCTCGACGGTATCGTCGAGCTGAACCAGGGTTTCGCCCTGGCGGATGTTCTGGTTGGCCTTGAACTTGATTTCCTTGACGATGCCCGCCGTTTCGAAGGCCAGTTCGACCCCGTTGGCGGCCTTGGCCGTGCCGATGGCGCTGATGCTCGGCGTCCAGGTCTTCGCCTCGACCTTGGCGGCGGTGACCACCTGGGCCGGCTGCTTCATGGTGGCGAAGAAGTCCTTGATCATCTTGTCGCGGAAGAAGTTGAACCACACCAGGCCCGCGCAGAGCGCGATCGCCAGGATGAACACAAGACTGACTACGATTCGCCGTTTCATGGCTTTTTCCGAAATAATCCGGCCCGTCGGCGGGCCTCAACAGTTATAGTGGTGCGGCATTAACGCAAGTTTCCCTTGACGCCAATGCCGCGCGGGCCTTTATATACCGTCCAGACGGTTTAGTTTCAAGAGTGATCAATGCTTCCATTTGTTCGGGGCCGCAAGAGCTCCCGCGAAAAAATCCTGGACGCCGCCGCGGAGCTCGTGAGCGAGATCGGCGCCGGACGCCTGACTCTCGACGGGGTCGCCGAACGGGCCGGACTCAGCAAGGGAGGCCTCCTTTACAACTTCCCCACTAAGGAAGCGTTGCTCCAGGGCATGATCCAGCGCCTGATCGACCAGGTGGCGGCCGAGAGGGAGGCGCTCCGGGAGCACGCGGCGCCCGGCCCCAATCTGGAGGCCCGCCTGTGCACGGCGGCCCTTCTGAAGATGTGCTGCGGCAAGACCAAGGAGATCGCCAACGGGATGCTGGCGGCCACCGCCGAGAACCCGCGCCTCCTGGACCCGCTCCGCCAGGTGATCAGGGACACCCTGGGCACCCTGAAGGAGACCTCCGAGGACCTGGACGCCGCCCTCCTGGCCTGGCTGGCGGTCGAGGGCCTGAGCAGCTTCGAGATGCACGACATCAGCCCCTTCTCCGACGAGGACCGCGGGCGGATCCTCAAGTCCATGGAGCGGCTTTTGAGCAACGGCATCGCCAACCAGGCTTCTTCCACATAAAGCGGAAGGCGCTCACCAACCACTTCATTCCATTTTCGCATCAACTCATCCACGACGGATCGTCTAGCACCTCCTGCGTATGCTCCCCCAAACGCGGCGAGGGGCGACCCGCCGCCATGGGCTCGCCGTCGAGCACGATGGGCGAGCGGACGGACGGAATGGCCCCGCCCCTGGCGGCTGCCGAGGGAAGGTCGATCCGCATCCCCCGCGCCACCACCTGCGGATCCGCGAAAACATCGGCGACCGTGTTGATGGGCCCGGCCGGAACCCCTTGCGCTTCAAGGGCCGAGAGCAGGGCCTCGCGGGAAATCCTGAGGGTGAGTACCGTCAGGACCGGGACCAGTTCCGTGCGGTAGCGCACCCGGCCGGCATTGGTCCTGAACCGCTCGTCCCGGGCCAGGTCGGGCTGCCCCAGCACCGCCGCGAAACGGGCGAACTGACCGTCATTGCCCACGGCCACGATCACATGGCCGTCGGACACCGGAAACACCTGATAGGGCACGATGTTGGGATGGGCGTTGCCCATGCGCCGGGGGGTCTTGCCGGAGGCCAGGTAGTTCATGGCCTGGTTCGCCAGAACGCTCGTCTGCACGTCGAGAAGCGCCATGTCGAGATGCGCCCCCTCCCCTGTGGCATCCCGGCGGCGAAGCGCCGCCAGGATTCCGACCACCGAATAGACCCCGGTGAAGATGTCCGCATAGGCGACGCCGACCTTCTGCGGCTCGCCCTCCGGATCACCCGTCAGGTCCATGATGCCGCCCATGCCCTGGATCATGAAGTCGTAGCCGGCGCGGGCCGCATAGGGCCCGTCCTGGCCGAAGCCCGTGATGGAGCAATAAACGAGGCGCGGATTGACGGCTTTCAGGCCCTCATAATCGAGGCCGTACTTCTTGAGGCCGCCGACCTTGAAGTTCTCGATGACCACGTCCGCATGGGCCGCGAGTCCCCGCACGATGTCCTGCCCCTCGGGCGTCTCGAAATCGGCCTCGACCGAGCGTTTGCCGCGGTTGCAGGCGTGAAAATACGCCGCCGAAAGATCGCCGCCATCCTGGCCTTCGATGAAGGGCGGCCCCCAGCCGCGAGTGTCGTCCCCCGCGCCGGGGCGCTCCACCTTCACCACGTCGGCGCCGAGATCGGCGAGCAGCTGGCCGACCCAGGGGCCCGCGAGAATGCGCGCGAGTTCGAGGACTTTGAGGCCTTCCAGCGGTTTCATGGGGTCAGTCCATCACGGCGTCGAGGCCGCGCCTCAACCCGGTGAACGAGCCGACGCGGCGCGCCGCGAGCAGCGTGCCGGCCACATAAGGCGCAGCCGAAGAGCCGGCGTCGTGGCGGATCACGAGCCGCTCGTTGTCGGCCCCGAACACCGCCTCGCAGGACAGAACGAAGGACGGCATGCGCAGGGAATGGACCTGGACCGGCTGCCCCGCGCCGAGCGCGCCGCCGCGGGTTTCGCGCACCCCTGTCAGCTCGTCGACGGGCTTGGAGGTGGCGGCCTGCCGGGCTTCGCTCAGGAGCTCCGCCAGTTCCCGCGCTGTGCCGGAGGGGGTATCGGGCTTCTTGGCCGAGGCGTAGTCGATGATCTCCACATCGGCCACGTAGCGGGCCGCCTCCAGGGCGAAGCGGCGCAGGAGCGTTGCGGTGATCGAGAAATTGCCGGCCGCCAGGACGCCGCGCCCGGCCTCCTGCGCATGAGCGTCGATCTCGGCGTAATCCCTTGCGCCGAGGCCCGAGGTGCCGATCACCACATGCCGCCCCTGCGCCAGCGCCAGGAGCGCATGCGCCTTGACCGCATCCGGCTTGGTGTAGTCGATCACCACGTCGGAGGGCTGGCGCAGGGCCTCCTCCAGGCTCGCGCTGATCGGAACGCCGAGGCGGGGCAGACCCGCCGCCTCGCCCGCATCCCGGCCCGCGGCGCTGCGGCTGACCGCTCCCGCGAGCACGAGATCGTCGGCGGCGGCGATGGCCGCCACAAGGGCCTTGCCAACCCAGCCGGTGGCCCCCGCGAGGGTGATCCGTAGAGACATGCGACTAATCCTTATCTTCTTAGAAGAACGCCTGCTTTCTTTTAGAAGAAAGCCTGCAGGCCCGTCTGCGCGCGGCCCAGGATGAGGGCGTGCACGTCGTGGGTGCCCTCGTAGGTGTTCACGGTCTCCAGGTTCTGGGCGTGGCGCATCACGTGGTATTCCTCCTGGATACCGTTGCCGCCATGCATGTCGCGGGCGACGCGGGCGATCTCCAGGGCCTTGCCGCAATTGTTGCGCTTCACCAGCGAGATCATCTCCGGCGCGACCCGGCCCTCGTCGAAGAGGCGGCCGACGCGAAGGGAGGCGTGGAGTCCTAAGGTGATCTCCGTCATCATGTCGGCGAGCTTCTTCTGCACCAACTGGGTGGCGGCCAGCGGACGGTTGAACTGCTTGCGGTCCAGGGTGTACTGGCGCGCCCGATGCCAGCAATCCTCCGCCGCCCCCATGGAGCCCCAGGAGATGCCGTAGCGGGCCCGGTTGAGGCAGCCGAAGGGGCCCTTCAGGCCCTGCACGTTGGGCAGCAGCGCGTCCTCGCCCACCTCGACCCCGTCCAGGACGATCTCGCCGGTGATGGAGGCGCGCAAGCTGAGCTTGCCGCCGATCTTGGGAGCGGAGAGGCCCTCCATCCCCTTCTCCAGCACGAAGCCGCGGATCTGGTTGTCATGGGCCTCGGACTTCGCCCACACCACGAACACGTCCGCGATGGGGGAGTTGGAGATCCAGGTCTTGGCGCCGGTGAGGCGATAGCCGCCGCTGGTCTTCTGCGCCCGGGTCTTCATGCCGGCGGGATCGGAGCCCGCATCCGGCTCGGTGAGGCCGAAGCAGCCCACGAACTCTCCGGAGGCGAGCCGGGGCAGGTACTTCCGGCGCTGCTCCTCGGACCCGTAGGCATAGATCGGGTACATGACGAGGGAGGATTGCACGCTCATCATGGAGCGGTAGCCGGAATCGACCCGCTCGACCTCCCTGGCCACGAGGCCGTAGGCCACATAGGACGCGCCGGCGCAGCCGTAATCCTCCGGCAGGGTGACGCCGAGAAGGCCGAGTTCGCCCATCTCGTTGAAGATGGACCGGTCGGTCTTCTCCTCGCGGTAGGCCTCGATCACCCGCGGCAGGAGCCTCTCCTGGGCGTAGGCCCGGGCCGTGTCGCGGATCATGCGCTCGTCGTCGGTGAGAAGATCGTCGAGGAGGAGGGGGTCCTCCCATTGAAGCTTCGCGAGTTCCTGTTGAGCGCCAGCCATGATGTCGTTTCCCTCTCTGCGGCGCCCCAGGATACCCGAGAGCGCCGGTCAGACCCATTGAAATCCAGGGTGAAAATCGCCCTCGACAGGCCAAATGTAAATCGACATCTTCGCAGCAGGTTATTCTGAAATGGAATGAACTGTGTTCCGCCGCGGCTTCCTGCCCAACATCGGCAATCTCCTCGCCTTCGACGCCACCGCCCGGCACGGCAGCGTATCGCGCGCCGCCGAGGAACTCAGCCTCACGCAAAGCGCCATCTCCCGCCAGATCCGGCAACTGGAGGAGTCGCTGGGCGTATCCCTG
>DASQTM010000347.1:0-5637 GCA_035641875.1 Microvirga sp.
CTTCGACGTGATCGCGGCCACCGCCGAGGAGGACCGCATCCGGGCGACCTCGATCCTGGCGGCGCTGCTCACCTGGTTCGGGCCGATCTGGCCTGGCCGCATCAGCTTAAGCGGAATCGATCTTGGCGATACCTGGCGCCATCCCCTGGCGAATGCGCCGGACGCCACGAAGGGGCTGATCCCCTTCCACAAGTTGTCCCAATGGCTGTCCTATTCCCTCATCGAGCCGCTCGAATGGGCCGGCTTCACGGTGGTCGACATCGATGGGCTCACGGGCCTGCCCGAATACCGCAACGGCGGGCTTTTCCTCGATGCGGGCGTGCTCGCCCTCAAGGACCCTGCCGATGCGGGCCGCTCCCATGCGGTGGATTCGCAGCTTGTCGTGGAATGGCGGGCCTTGACGGTCGCCCTTCTCGACCGCATTGCCGAACCGATCCGCGCAAGACTGGGATTCGCCGCCGAGGACTTCCCGCTCGCGAAAGTGCTCGAAGGCGGCACCTGGGCGACGGGGCGCAGACTGGCCAGGGAGCGGCGCGGCGACGGCTCGCCTCCGCTCAGCGTGATCAGCGACGGAACGGTGTTCTAGATGAATCAGCATACGACGATAAAAGAGGGACAGAGCATGCAGGGCGTCACGGTGGTCGATCATCCCCTGGTTCAGCACAAGCTGACCCTGATGCGGGACAAGGAGCGTTCCACGAAGGGCTTCCGCCAGCTCCTCAACGAGATCGGGATGCTGCTCTGCTACGAGGTCACCCGCGACCTGCCCATGGAGCGCATTCAGATCGAAACCCCGCTCACCACCATGGAAGGGGCGCAGATCGCCGGCAAGAAGCTGGTCTTCGCCCCGATCCTGCGGGCCGGCGTCGGCTTCCTCGACGGCATGCTCACGCTGGTTCCCGCCGCCCGCGTGGCCCATATCGGCCTCTATCGCGACCCCGAGTCCCTTCAGGCGGTGGAATACTACTTCAAGGCTCCGTCCGATCTCGCCGACCGCATGGTGCTGGTGCTAGACCCCATGCTGGCCACCGCCAATTCGGCGGTCGCCGCCATCGACCGCCTGAAGGAGCGCGGCGCCAAAGACATGCGCTTCGTCTGCCTGCTCGCCGCCCCCGAGGGGATCGAGAAGCTGCGCGGCGCGCATCCCGACGTGCATATCTGGACCGCCTCCATCGACGAGCGCCTCAACGACCACGGCTATATCGTGCCGGGCCTCGGCGACGCCGGCGACCGAATGTATGGAACGCGCTGAACCCTCAGGCTTTTCCCCCTCGCATTCAACGGACGGATCATCAGCTTGCGCTTCATCGTCGCCGACTGGGGAACGACCCGCTTTCGCGGCTATCTCATCGAGAACGAGACGATCATCGATCAGGTCTCGTCCCAAGAGGGCGTCTCGGCCCTCGAAGCGGGGCAGCACCGGGATGTGTTCATGCGCCAGTGCGGGCGCTGGCTGGAGGCTGAGCCAGGGGCTCCCGTTCTCCTGGTCGGCATGGTGGGAAGCCGGGAGGGCTGGGTCATGGCCCCATACGCCACCTGCCCTGCGGGACCCGCGGAGCTGGCCGCGGCGATGATCCCGGTTGACCTCGGCAACGGGCGCAAAGCCCATATCGTGCCGGGTCTTTACGGCGAGCCCTCCCCCGGCGCGTCGGACGTGATGCGCGGCGAGGAAACCCTGGTGCTCGGCGCAGGCGTCGAGAACGGGCTGATCTGCTCGGCGGGCACCCATCCCAAATGGATCGAGATGCAGGATGGCTGCGTCCGCCGCTTCGCCACCTTCATGACCGGCGAGATGTACGCGCTGCTGCGCGAACATTCCATGATCGGCCGCCCGGCGACGGAACCGGAGGATCCGGCAGGCTTCGACCTCGGCCTCGATGCGGCCGAGCGCAACAGCGGCCGGAACGGCGCGGCGCGAGCCGGGCTGCTTCACCTTCTCTTCGGCGCACGGGCCGCCGTCGTCTCGGGCCGCATGGCCACCAACCTGCTCGCGCCTTACCTCTCGGGGCTGCTGACGGGGGACGAGATCAACGGGGCCCTGTCCCAGTTCGGCCGGCCCGAATCGGTGACGATCCTCGCGGAGGAGGCCCGGGCCGGCCTCTACGTCCATGCGCTGGCCCGCCACGGCATCAAGGCCGAAATCAGGTCGCCGCAACAGGCGCTCATCGCCGGCCTGGCGCGGATCGTGCGCCATCATTCACAAGGTTAAGGGCGCCAACCCCTTCCTTCGCCCTTGCGGGGAGGGGCAGGGGTGGGGTCGGAATGTCAAAGCGCTCCGTTCAGATGAAAAGCTCACAGGCCGCTACAGCGCCTTCCTTCCTGAGCGCCTCACCCAGCCGCACCACCCCCACCCCTCCCCGCAAGGGGGAGGGGAAGCCTGCGCCACATCTGTGGGATGACACGGGCTCCTTTCGCCCATACAACGTCCGCCTCGAACGATCTCTCCCAGCCGCCCAGGTCGAAAAACCCATGCCCCATCCTCTCCTCGCCTCCGCCGCCGAGTCCTCGCGCCCCGTCTGGCTCGTGACCGAGGGCACATGGCCCGGGATCGCCTCAGGGCTGCCGCAGGCGGCTCAAGCCTTCGCGAAGGCGCAGGGGTTCGAGGGAAAGGTGGGAAGCCACTGCCTGTTGCCGGATCAGGACGGCAACCTCCTTGGCGTGGCCTTCGGCCTCAACGGCGAGGACTCCAAGCACAACGACTCCTTCCTGGTGGGCAAGCTTCCGGCCCTGCTGCCAGAGGGCGTCTACCGGTTCGAGACCGCAGCGCCGAACCCGGACCTTGCGGCGCTGGCCTGGCTTCTGGGCTCCTACGCCTTCACCCGCTACCGCAAGCGCGCGGAGAAGTCGGTCCGCCTCGTGGCGCCGGAGGGTGTCGATGTGGAGGAGGTGTCCCGCATCGCGGAGGCGGTTGCGAGAAGCCGCGATCTCGTCAACACGCCCACCAGCGATCTCGGCCCCGACGGCATCGAGGCGGCGGCGCGGAGCATCGCGGAACGGCATGGGGCGAACTTCACCAGCATCGTGGGCGAGGATTTGCTACGGCAGAATTTCCCGATGATCCATGCGGTCGGCCGCGCCTCGGCCGTCGCCCCGCGCCTCATCGACTTCACCTGGGGCGACGAGGGCGCGCCGCGCGTGACCCTCGTGGGCAAGGGCGTGGCCTTCGACACGGGCGGCCTCGACATCAAACCCTCCTCCTCCATGCTGCTCATGCGCAAGGACATGGGCGGCGCGGCGGCCGCCCTGGCGCTGGCCGACATGATCATGGGGGCGAAGCTGCGCGTGCGCCTGCGGGTGCTCGTTCCGGCCGTGGAGAACTCCATCTCGGGCAACGCCTTCCGGCCCGGGGACATTCTGCCGAGCCGCAAGGGCCTATCGATCGAGATCGGCAACACGGACGCGGAAGGCCGCCTCATCCTGGCCGATGCGCTGGCCCTAGCGGACGAGGAGGACCCGGACCTCGTGGTCGATTTCGCAACGCTCACGGGAGCCGCCCGCGTGGCGCTCGGCCCGGAGCTGCCGCCCTTCTACACCGATGACGACGGGCTTGCGGCCGAGATTGCCCGCCACGGCACGGCGGTGAACGATCCGGTCTGGCGCCTGCCTCTCTGGACGCCCTACCAGAGCCAGCTCGACTCCAAGTTCGCCGACATGAACAACACCGGCGGTCCGATGGCGGGCTCGATCACCGCCGCCCTGTTCCTGCGCCGCTTCGTGAGCGCCGCAAGGGCCTATGTGCATTTCGACATCTTCGCCTGGAACAGCTCTACCCGGCCCGCGCGCCCAGAAGGCGGCGAGGTCCAGGCTGCGCGGCTGATGTATTCTCTCCTGAAGGAGCGCTACGGCTCTCGGGGGTAGCGGCCGCCGGACAGGCTTCGGCCTTTTTTGCGGGGAACGCATGTTCTTTCGTAACTTAGGTAACCATTTCTGCTGACAATGCCGTAGGAGACAGGGGTCACCGTCTTGAGGACAAGCCGATGAATTTCGACCGCCGCATCACGCCCTTCCGCGCCGATCTCGCCGACGAGAGCCTGCGCGGGGAGGTGGAGGCTGAGCGGTTCACGACGGGCGTCGTCAAGCGCGTCGGCGCAGCCTTCGCGCCGCTCCACCGCCATCCCTCCCGGGAAGCCCCCATGGACACCCAGGCGATCTTCGGCGAGAGCGTGACCGTCTACGACGAACACGAGGGCTGGGCGTGGGTGCAGCTGCACGAGGATGGCTACGTCGGCTACCTGCCGAGCAGTTCCTTGAGCGATCCGGGCCCGGAGCCGACCCACAGGGTCGGCTCGGTCCGAACCTTTGTCTATCCCGGCCCCAACCTGAAGCTGCCCTTCGAGGGCTACCTGAGCCTGAACTCCAAGGTGGCCGTGACGGACCGCCAGGGCGATTACGCGCGGCTTGCAGGGGGCGGCTGGGTCTATGCCCCGCACCTCACCGGACTCGATGCGCGGGAGGCGGATTACGTGAGCGTCGCCGAGCGCTTCCTGCACACGCCCTACCTCTGGGGCGGCAGGACGAGCCTCGGCATCGACTGCTCGGGCCTGGCGCAGATGGCGCTCGCGGCTTCCGGCCTCAAGGCGCCCCGCGACAGCGACATGCAGGAACGGCAGCTCGGCGCGCCGGTCGAGGTGACGCCCGATCTCGGCGGCCTGCGGCGGGGCGATCTGGTGTTCTGGAAGGGCCATGTGGGCCTGATGCTGGACGCAACGAATTTCATCCACGCCACGGGCCACAGCATGACCGTGATGATCGAGCCCATCGCCGTCGCCGAGGAGCGCATCCGCAGGACGAGCTACGGACCGATCAGTTCGATCAAGCGTCTTGTTGAGAAACACCCTCGCGGATGACATCCGGGCCTGCACGGCGGAGCCACGGATTAGTGAAGCACCGGGCTCTCAGCGGCTTCCAACGGGCAGGTATTCCCATTGCCCCGTCGCTCCTCCCTCCATGGTAACCAACCGGCACATGTGGTGGTAAGGTAAGGCAGGATTCGCTCCCTTTGCGAGGAGCGAACTCGACATGAAACCGACACGGCCTGCTTGTTATCAGTGGACCATGAACTCGGGAGGACAGCCCATGAGCCCCTTTTCTCTTCGCCCGATGACCGTTGGCCTGGCAGCGCTTTGCCTCGCTGGAGGGGCATCCGCCGCGGTGGCGGCCGATGTCGATCGCAACGCCATTGCCGAGCGTGTGACGAAGCTCTCGCGGGGCACCCAGTGGAAGCCTGTTGCGGCTGTTCCGATCAATTTCCTGACGCACCATCCGCAAGGCATGGTGAAGATCGGCGAGACGCTCTTCGTATCATCCGTTGAGATCAAGGCGGCGACCAAGCGTTTTCCGCAACCGGTGGATGGATATGATCGCGACGTGGGAGCAGGGGTCGGGCACCTGTTCAAGATCGACATGAAGGGCAACCTGATCGCCGACATCACGCTGGGCGAAGGCTCCGTTTACCATCCGGGCGGCATCGATTATGACGGGCGCTATCTCTGGGTGCCCGTGGCCGAGTATCGGCCCAACAGCCGCTCGATGATCTACCGGGTCGATCCGGAGACCATGAAGGCAGAGGAGATGTTCCGCTTCGCCGACCATATCGGCGGGCTCGTGCGCAACACCGACGACAACTCCCTTCATGGC
>DASQTM010000348.1:0-2239 GCA_035641875.1 Microvirga sp.
AACAGCACGATCAGCAGGATCGCGAACAGGAAGCCCGGGATCGCATAGCCGACGATCACCACGGCGGAGGTCCAGATGTCGAAGGACGAGCCGTCCTTCACCGCCTTCTTGATGCCGAGCGGCACGGATATGGCGTAGGACAGAAGCGTCATCCAGAGGCCTAAGGAGATCGAGACGGGCAGCTTCTCCTTGATGAGCTCCAGAACCGAGATGTCGCGGAAATAGCTCTTGCCGAAGTCGAAGCGCGCATAATCCCAGAGCATCTTGAGGAAGCGCTCATGGGCCGGCTTGTCGAAGCCGAACTGCACCTCCAGCTGCTTGATGAATTGCGGGTCGAGGCCCTGCGCTCCGCGATAGCGGGATGAGGAGGCGTCGGCCGCGCCGCCTCCGCCGGCATTCTGCGCCCCACCCGAGATGTCGCCGCCCCCGCCGGAAATGCGCGACGTGGCGCCGGACGCCTGCCCTTGCAGCTGCGCGATGATGCGCTCCACCGGGCCGCCGGGGGCGAACTGCACGATGACGAAGGAGATGAGCATGATCCCGAGGATGGTCGGAATCATGAGGAGGACGCGGCGCGCAATGTAAGCCAGCATCAAGCGCCTGCGCGGCCGATGCGGCCGAGATGGGTGTCGCCGAAAGCGGAAGAATATTTCAGTCCGTATCCCAACATGCGATCGAACCCGATGTGAGCCGCCCAGACGGCGGCGATGGCCAGGAGGGTCATATCCTTCACGAGGAATCCCATCCCCGCAAGAGCCGCGGGCCCGATCGTCGAATGGAGGGCGTTGTAGGCCATGGCCCCCGGCTTCGGGCCGGCCGCGTAGGCGGCAAAGCTCAGGTCGGGCGCAAAGAACAGGATGGCGTAGAGCCACCAGGACAATCCCACATGGGCAAAGCCCAAGGTCGCCAGGGCGAGCAGCGCCAGGCCCTCAAGGCGCAGGAGCAGGCGAGGCGCGCCGGCGACGGCGGGTGTGGTCACTGCCCTGTCCAAAGGTCAGCCCCGCCCGATCCGCTTTGCTTTGTCCGCATCGTACCACCATGTTGCCGGCGCGCCCGTGCCGAGGCGCGGCTTGGTGTCCGGCCGGGAGAACTGGTCCCAATAGGCCAGCCAGTTGCTAGCCTTGAACCACATGGGAATCCAATAATGCCCCGAGCGCAAGACCCGATCCAGGGCGCGGCAGGCGATGGTGAGTTCCTGACGTGTCTGCGCGTTGCCTATCTTCTCGATGAGAGCATCGACCGCAGGATGGTCAATGCCAGCGAGGTTCTGGGCGCCGGGCGTTCTCGCGGCCTCGGAGCCGTAGACCACACGCAGGTCGTCTCCCGGCGTCGTCGATCCGACGAGGGCGCGGCTCGTCATGTCGAAATCATAGTTGTTGAGGCGATGCTGGTATTGGGCCGCGTCCACGATGCGCGAGCGCCCCTCGATGCCGAGGCGCTTCAGGTTGGCCTGGAAGGGCTGGGTGTGGGGCTGGAGGAATCCTGAGGAATCGAGGAACTCGATGACGAAGGGCTGCCCGTTCGGCAGCTTCAGGACGCCGCCTTCCCGTTTGCAGCCGGCCTGGCGCAGAAGATCGTCCGCCCGGCGCAGCAATTGCCGATCCTGGCCCGAGCCGTCGGAGACCGGCGGAACCGGGGGCTCGCCGAAGACGGAAGCCGGCAGCTTGTCCCGGAAGGGCTCCAGCAGCGCCAGCTCTTCGGCCGAGGGCTTGCCCACCGCCTTCATGTCCGAGTTCTCGAAGAAGGACGTGGTGCGGCGGTAGGAGCCGAACATGATGTTCGCATTCGTCCATTCGAAATCGAACGCGAGGCCGACGGCCTCGCGGATGCGCGGATCCTTGAAGGCGTCCCGGCGGGTGTTGAAGTACCAGCCTTGGATCGGCGCAGGCGCGTCGTTGGGGATCTCCTCCCGCTTCACGCGACCCTCGCGCAGGGCGGGAAAATCGTAGCCCGTGGCCCAGGTGCGGGAGGTTGCCTCCTCATGGAAGTTGAGGGTTCCGTTCTTGAAGGCCTCGAAGGCGACCGTGCGGTCACGGAAATATTCGTAGCGGATGTGCTCGAAATTGTTCTGGCCCACGTTCACGGGCAGGTCCTTGGCCCAGTAATCGGGCACGCGGTCGAACTCGATGAACCGCCCGGTCTCGAAGCGTCCGACCTTGTAGGGGCCGGACCCGAGGGGCGCCTCCAGAGTCGCAGCCTCGAAATCTTTGCCCTGCCAGTAGCGCTCCGAGAAGATCGG
>DASQTM010000349.1:0-2017 GCA_035641875.1 Microvirga sp.
GTTCGCCGCGCCCTGCTCGAAGCGGACGTGGCCCTCGAGGTGGTGCGCTCCTTCACCGACAAGGTGCGCGCCCGCGCGGTTGGCGCGGAGGTGATCAAGTCGGTCTCCCCCGGCCAGCAGGTGGTCAAGATCGTCCATGACCAGCTCGCCGAGATGCTGGGCGCGGACGCCGAGGTGATCGACCTCAACGCCGCGCCGCCTGTGGGCATCCTCATGGTCGGCCTCCAGGGCTCGGGCAAGACCACCACCACGGCCAAGATCGCCCGGCGCCTGACGGAGCGCGAGAAGCGGCGCGTCCTCATGGCGTCCCTGGACACCCGGCGGCCCGCTGCGCAGGAGCAGCTCGCGGTTCTGGGCCGGCAGGTGAGCGTCGACACCCTTCCCATCGTGGCCGGACAATCCGCCGTGCAGATCGCCCGGCGCGCCATGGAGGCCGCGCGGCTTGGCGGCTGCGACGTGGTGATGCTCGACACCGCCGGCCGCGTCACCGTGGACGAGGCCCTGATGGCGGAGGCCGCCGAGGTGCGCTCCGCCACCAATCCCCATGAAGTGCTGCTCGTCGCCGACGCGCTCACCGGCCAGGACGCGGTCAACACGGCGCGGGCCTTCGACCAGCGGCTCGGCGTCACCGGCATCGTGCTCACCCGCATGGACGGCGACGCCCGCGGCGGCGCGGCGCTCTCCATGCGCGCCGTCACCGGCAAGCCCATCAAGCTCATCGGCACCGGCGAAAAGGTCGATGCCCTGGAGGAGTTCCACCCCTCCCGCGTCGCCAACCGCATCCTCGGCATGGGCGACATCGTCTCCCTGGTGGAGAGGGCGGCGGAGAATTTCGACCAGGCCCAGGCCCAGCGCATGGCCGACAAGATGCGCAAGGGCAAGTTCGACCTGGAGGACCTGCGCGACCAGCTTAGCCAAATGGAAAAGCTCGGCGGCCTCGGCGGGCTGATGGGCATGCTGCCGGGCGTGGCCAAGATGAAGTCGCAGCTGGAGAGCGCCAATCTCGACGACCGGGTGATCAAGCGCCAGCGCGCCATCATCGATTCCATGACCCCGGCCGAGCGCCGCAACCCGGACATCCTCAAGGCCTCGCGTAAAAAACGCATCGCGTCGGGCGCGGGCGCCAAGGTCGAGGAGATCAACAAGCTCCTGAAGATGCACCGCCAGATGGCCGACGTCATGAAGATGATGGGCGGCGGCAAGGGCAAGGGCATGGCCGGCGCGCTCGGCAAGATGTTCGGCATCGGCGGAGGCATGGGCGGAATGCCCCAGCCGACCCCGGAGCAGATCGAGGCGCTGCAGAAGCAGATGGGCGGCAAGCTGCCCGATTTCCCCGGAGGCGTGGGCGGTCTTCCGAACATGCCGAAGGGGGCGCCGGGCCTGCCCGGCCTCGGCGGGCCGAAGATCCCGGGGTTGCCGGGGATCGGCGGCTTTCCGTTCGGGAAGAAGAAGTAGGCAAGCATGTCGGCTGTGACGCACCAGATGAGCGAAGGAGGCGCTGAATTGCAGCGCTTGCGCGCCTCTATCGACAACCTCGATGCGGTGCTCGTTCACACGCTGGCCGAGCGCTTCAAGTGCACGAAGGCAGTCGGTGAGCTCAAGGCGCGACACGGTGTGTCGCCCGCTGATCCCATCCGCGAAGCTGCGCAGATCCAACGGCTGCGCTCCCTCGCCGAAGCCGCGAAGCTCGACCCCGACTTCGCGGAGAAGTTCCTGGCCTTCATCGTTAAGGAGGTCATCCGACATCACGAAGCGATCAGCACGGCTGGCAGCTTCGCGGGAGGCAGGCCATGAACGAGAGCTTCAGCGCATCAGAGCTGCTCCAGCGCGCTCATGCGCTGTCGAAGGAATTGGAGAATGCGGGGATCTGGAACGAGATCCGCTTCTTCCGCGAGGACGGCATCACCGTTCTCGCACGTGTTCCCGGTGAATACTGGGAGATCGATCTGCTCGAGGACGGCATGACCCATGTGGAAGTGCTGCGGTCCGCGGGTGACCTGGAGGATGAAACCTCCAT
>DASQTM010000350.1:0-6324 GCA_035641875.1 Microvirga sp.
GAACTGCTTGAGGTAGGCGACGAGGTCGGTGACCCTCTGCTCGTCCTTGACGCCGGCATAGATCATCTTGGTGCCGGGGATCTTGGCCCGCGGGTCCTTGATGTAGTCCCGGAACGTCGCCTCGTCCCAGGTGAGGCCGGAATTCTTGTTGGCGGGCGAATAGGCATAGCCCTCCACCGTCCCGGCCTTGCGGCCGAACAGGCCGTTGAGCACGGGACCGACCGCGTTCTTGGCCGTCTCGCCCACCTGATGGCAGGCCCGGCACTGGGCGAACACCTTCTCGCCCGCCGCCGCGTCCTGAGCCTGCGTAGGGCCGAGCCCGGCGAGGAGAAGGGCGGCTGAAGGAACCAGGAAACGCATCAAAAACTCCTTTGCGTGTGCCGTTGACCCGTCTTAGAGAGATTCGACGCAATTGGAAAATTCCCTCAAGAGCAGCTACCGTCCCGCAGAGCAGCGATGCTTTGCAAGCCGCGAGGATTCCTCAGGGAGAGGTGCCATGTCGATCGCATTTCCAGAGCCGGATCAGGCCGTCCTGGCGCGCCGGAAAGAGATCATCGAGGGGCTCGGACGCCTCGTCGCCTCGGAGGCCCTGATCGTCTCGGAGGACGAGCGGCGGGCCTTCGAGACGGATGGTCTCACGGCCTATCGCCAGATGCCTCTCGCCGTGGTGCTGCCCTCCTCCACGCAGGAGGTCGCGGCGGTCATGCGGTTCTGCCAGGAGCATGGGGTCAAGGTCGTGCCGCGCGGGGCGGGCACGTCCCTGTGCGGCGGGGCGATCCCCCAGGCGGACGCCATCGTGCTCGGCGTCGCCAAGATGAACCGGGTTCTCCACGTGGACTTCGAGGGCCGCACCGCCAGGGTTCAGTCCGGCATCACCAATCTCGGCATCAGCCAGGCGGTGGCCCATGAGGACTTCTTCTACGCCCCGGACCCGTCGAGCCAGCTCGCCTGCACGATTGCCGGCAACATCGCCATGAATTCCGGCGGGGCCCATTGCCTGAAATACGGGGTGACCACCAACAACCTGCTTGGGGTGACCATGGTCCTCCTCGACGGCACCGTGGTCGAAATCGGCGGCGAGCACCTCGACAGCGCCGGTTACGACCTGCTCGGCCTCGTCTGCGGCTCGGAGGGGCAGCTCGGGGTCGTCACGGAAGCGGTGGTCAGGATCCTGCGCGCCGCCGAAGGGGCGCGGCCCGCGCTCTTCGGCTTCGAGAGGGTGGAGGATGCGGGCGCCTGCGTGGCGGCGATCATCGGCGCGGGCATCATTCCGGTGGCGCTGGAATACATGGACAAGCCCGCCATCCAGATCTGCGAGGCCTTTGCGCACGCGGGCTATCCCCTCGACGTGGAAGCCATGCTGATCGTGGAGGTGGAAGGGTCGGATCCCGAGATCGACGACATGCTCCGGCGCATCGTCGCCATCGCCGAGCCCTTCCGGCCGAAGACCATGAAGGTGTCGCAGTCGGAGGCCGAGAGCGCGGCGATCTGGAAGGGGCGCAAATCCGCCTTCGGGGCCACGGGCCGGGTGGCGGATTACATCTGCATGGACGGCACCATTCCGACCGGGCAGCTGCCCCACGTGCTCAAGCGCATCGACGAGATCGTGAAATCCTACGGGCTCGGGGTCGCCAACGTGTTCCATGCCGGCGATGGCAACCTGCATCCGCTCGTCATGTTCAACACCAACATCCCGGGCGAGATGGAGAAGGCCGAGAAGGCGGGCGAGGACATCCTCAGGCTCTGCGTCGAGGTCGGCGGCTGCCTCACCGGGGAGCACGGGGTCGGCATCGAGAAGCGCGATCTCATGACCGAGCAGTTCACCGCGATCGACCTCGCGCAGCAGATGCGCGTGCGCGGCGTGTTCGATCCCCTCTGGCTGCTCAATCCGGCCAAGGTGTTCCCCCTCGATGGAAGGCTCGCCGCGTGACAGCTCATACTCCGCGCGACGAGCAGGACGCATCCGCCATCGTGTCCGAGGCGGCCGCCTCCGGGACCCTCCTGGACGTATGCGGCCGGGGCACGAAGGCCGCCATGGGGCGTCCGAACCAGACCGACGCCTCGATCTCGTCCGCGGCCTTGACGGGCGTCACCCTCTACGAGCCGACCGAGCTGGTGATCTCCGCCCGCAGCGGCACGCCGGTGTCCGAGGTGGTGCGGACGCTCGCCCAGAAGGGACAGGAACTGCCCTTCGAGCCCATGGACTACCGCCCGCTGCTCGGCAGCAGGGGCGAGCCCACCATCGGGGCGGTGGCGGCCATGAACATCTCGGGTCCGCGCCGCATCATGGCGGGGGCGGCCCGCGACAGCCTGATCGGCGTGCGCTTCGTCAACGGGCGGGGCGAGATCGTGAAATCGGGAGGGCGCGTGATGAAGAACGTCACCGGCCTCGACCTCGTCAAGCTCATGGCAGGCTCCTGGGGCACCCTGGGCTTCCTCACCGAGGTCACCTTCAAGGTCCTGCCCCGGGCGGAGCGCCGGGCGACCCTGGTGATCCGGGGCCTCGACGACCGGCGCGCCATCGAGGCCCTGTCCGGAGCCCTCGGCTCTCCCTTCGACGTGACCGGCGCGGCCCATGTTCCGGCGCGGGACCGGCGCGGCGCCACCACCCTGATCCGCCTCGAAGGGTTTTCGGTCTCGGTGGATTACCGCCTCGGCGAGCTTCGCCGCCTGCTCAAGCGCTTCGGCGGATCGACCGACATCCTCGAAGGCAACGGGGCCGAGGCCCTGTGGCAGTCCCTGCGCGACGCGACGGTGCTCAACGACGGGGGCGAGCGCGCGATCTGGCGGGTCTCGACCGCGCCCACTAAAGGCCCTGATTTCACCGCCCGCATCGCGCAATCCCTTGAGGCGCAATGGTTCTACGATTGGGGCGGCGGCCTTCTCTGGATCTCGACGCCCGCCCGCGGGGACGCGGGCGCCGCCGTGCTGCGCCAGGCTATCCAGGAGCTGGGAGGTTATGCTATATTGGTGCGGGCTCCCGTCGAGGTTCGCTCAAGTATCGACGTGTTCGAGCCGCAGCCGGAGGCTGTGATGACCCTGACGCGCGGCATCAAGGCCTCCTTCGATCCCGCCGGGATCCTCAATCCGGGGCGGATGTATGCGGGGGTGTGATGTTCCCATATCTGACGCGGGGCGACATCCTCGGGGGCCTGTTTACGGTGGCCCTCGTTGCAATGGTTCTGATCTTCAGCCTCATCTCGACGCGACAGGAAGCCTGCATGGAAGTGATCGTCGAACATCAGGAGCGGGCGAACCGGTTCCGCGACGAGCTTGCGAGGGCCTCACTCTCCGGCTCCCAGGCCGAGTGCACCGCCCATTGGGCCTACTTGGCGGAGTTGGAAGCCTACGATGCCAAAATGGCCGCGGGCGGGTACAAGCCTTCGACCGACGATGCCGCGGACCTCGCCTTCCAACGCCGCCTCACCGCGAGCAAATGCCCTTCGCTGTAGAGCGATCGGCAAAGGATCTCACATGACAGTGGCCCTCGCGGCCGGAGCGGGTCGGTCGAAACGCCCCCGGACAACGCTTTACGCCGGCCTTGCCCTAGCCATCGTGGCGCTCACGGCGGCCATCCTCCTGGCCATGGGCCGCACGCCGATCTGCACCTGCGGGACGGTGGAGCTCTGGCACGGAACGGTCAACGATTCGGGCAATTCGCAGCACCTGAGCGACTGGTATTCCCCCTCCCACATCATCCACGGCTTCCTGTTCTACGGTGGGGCATGGTTGATCGGCCGCCTCGCGGGAAGGCCCGTGCCGCTCGGGGTTGCGTTCCTCGTGGGCCTCGGGATCGAATGCGCCTGGGAGATCGCCGAGAACACCAATGCGGTGATCGAGCGCTACCGTGCGGCGACAATCTCCCTGGACTATTACGGGGACAGCGTGATCAACTCCCTGTCCGATATCGTGATGATGATCGGCGGGTTCTGGCTCGCCCGGATCTGGCCGGTTTGGCTGACGATTGCTGCGGCGCTGCTGATGGAAGCGTTCGTGGGCTACTGGATCCGCGACAATCTCGCCTTGAACGTCATCATGCTGATTCATCCTGTCGAGGCCATCAGAGCGTGGCAGTCGGCGACCTGAGTTGACATAATGCAGACCAATTTCACGCCCGATCAGCTGAAGGATTCCGCCACGGCCAGTTCGGAGAAGATCCTCCGGACCTGCGTCCATTGCGGCTTCTGCACCGCCACCTGCCCGACCTACCTGCTCCTCGGGGACGAGCTCGATTCGCCCCGCGGGCGCATCTACCTCATCAAGGACATGCTGGAGAGCGGAAAGCCCGCCTCGCCGGAGGTGGTCAAGCATATCGACCGCTGCCTGTCCTGCCTGTCCTGCATGACCACCTGCCCGTCCGGCGTGCATTACATGCATCTGGTCGACCATGCCCGCTCCTACATCGAGGCGACCTACCGGCGGCCCTGGCACGACCGGCTCCTGCGCGCGCTGCTCGCCAGGGTGCTGCCCTATCCGAACCGCTTCCGCCTCGCCATGGGGGCGGCCCTGCTGGCGAAGCCCTTCCGGGGCCTGATCGGCAGGCTGCCCTTCCTCGGCAACCGCTTGCAGGCCATGATCGAGTTGGCTCCCGCCCAGGTGCCGGCCCGCTCGCCCTTCGACAAGCCCGGCGCGTTCAAGGCCGAGGGGGAGCGCCGGGCCCGGGTTGCGATCCTGTCCGGCTGCGCCCAGCCGGTGCTCAAGCCCGGCTTCAACGAGGCCGCCATCCGCCTCCTCAACCGCCACGGGGTCGAGGTGGTCCAGCCGAAGGGGGAGGGCTGCTGCGGCGCCCTGGTGCACCACATGGGCCGGGACGCCCAGGGCCATGCCTTCGCCCGGCGCAACATCGACGCCTGGATCGCCGAGATGGACGGGGAGGGGCTCGACGCCATCGTGATCACCGCGTCGGGCTGCGGCACCACGATCAAGGATTACGGCTTCATGTTCCGGGACGACCCCGCCTATGCCGAGAAGGCGGCCCGGGTCTCGGGTCTGGCCAAGGACATCACCGAATACGCAACCTCCCTCAAGCTCATGGCCCCGGTGCGGGAGACGGACCTGGTGGTGGCCTATCACTCCGCCTGCTCCATGCAGCACGGACAGGCCATACGCACCGAGCCGAAGACCCTGCTCAAGCAGGCCGGTTTCACCGTGAAGGACGTGCCGGAAGGGCATATCTGCTGCGGCTCGGCCGGAACCTACAACCTGCTCCAGCCCGAGATCGCCGCCCAACTGCGCGCCCGCAAGGTCGCGAACATCGAGCGCATCAAGCCGGACCTCATCGCCACTGGCAATATCGGCTGCATGACCCAGATTGGAAAGGGAACGGGGATCCCCATCGTCCATACGGTCGAGCTTCTCGACTGGGCCACCGGCGGCCCCATGCCGGAGACCCTGGAGAAAGCCGGCTTCGGGCAGGGGGCCTCCCAGCCCTTGACGGCGGCGGCCGAGTAAATCTGCCACAGCGGAATGATAGGAAATTTCGTTTCCCACCCTGCCGCCCCTGGGCTAAGAGATGTCCAAAGCATAAATCGAGGCTTGAGGCGGCACCATGTCTTCGGGTTGGAACTCCTTCAAAAACCGGTTCGGCGGCAAGAAGCAGCAGGATGACGCCTTGGACTCCCGGCGCGAGCCTGTCGAAGCCAGGGAGCCTGCCGCGACCCCGTCCAGAGCTGCCCTCGACGAGACGGTCGCCGCCCGCCCCACCGGCGCCCTTGATGCGGTTGGGCAGAAGAACGAGCTGATCCGCGTCCGCTTCGCCAACCTCATCGACCGGCTTGAGGAAATCCGCAGCCTCAAGGAGGACTTCGCCCTCCTGAGCGAGCCGGTCAACGACCTGATCCGCAACTACCCGCAGCTCCAGTCCCGGCTCCTCGAAACCGAGGCGGTGCTGCGCCGGGAGACCGAGACCACTCTGGCTCTGCGGCGGGAGCTGGGGGACCTCGGCAGCGTCCACGCCCGGACCATGGACGAGCTCTCCGCCGCCATGTCCCAGCTGCGCAAGGCCGAGGCCAGGCTTCGGGACCAGGAATCCGCCGTCGAGGACCTGCGCCTGACCCTCAAGGACAGGGAAGCCATCGTCGTCGACCTGGAGAACCAGCTCTCCATCGAGACCGAGCGCGCCCGGAACATCACGGAAGAGAACCAGGCCCTTCGCCTCGAAGCCCATGAGGCCGACCAGACCGTGGCCCGCGCCGAGCGCGAGCTCATCGAAACCCGCGAGCGAAACGGCCTGCTCGACCACAGCCCCCTCAATTAACGCTCAGAGCGTTTCGTTTACGTACACGAAAATTCATTTCGTTTACGTACACGAAAATCCAGAAATTC
>DASQTM010000351.1:0-3285 GCA_035641875.1 Microvirga sp.
CCGCCGATATCGGCATCTTCGCCGCCGCCGTCGCCGACTGGCGGGTGGCGAATGCGGGCGAGCAGAAGATCAAGAAGCGGGATGGCGCGCTGCCGAACCTGTCCTTGACGGAGAACCCGGATATTCTCGCCACCATCTCTCATCGCACCGAGGGCCGTCCGGCGCTCATGGTGGGCTTTGCGGCGGAAACCGAGCAGGTGATCGAGCATGCCAAGCAGAAGCTTACGAGAAAGGGCTGCGATCTCATCGTGGCCAATGATGTGTCGGCGGAGACCGGCGTCATGGGCGGGGAGAGCAACACGGTGCATCTCGTGAGCGCGTCCGGCGTCGAGACCTGGCCGACCCTGTCGAAAACCGAGGTGGCGAGGAAGCTGATCGAGCGCCTGGGGGCGATGGCCGGGGAGGCGAGGGCATGAGCTATCGCCTGCGCGTTCAGCGCCTCGATCACGGACGCGATCTGCCGCTGCCCCGCTACGAGACGGCGGGAGCCGCCGGCCTCGATCTCGTGGCCGCCAATCCGGCCGATGCCCCGGTGGTGATCGATCCCCTCCGCCGCGCGCTTGTTCCCACCGGTCTCGCGATCGAGTTGGAGCCCGGCTACGAGGCGCAGGTGAGGCCGCGCTCGGGGCTCGCCTTCAGGCACGGCGTGACCGTGCTCAATGCGCCGGGCACGATCGATGCGGATTATCGCGGCGAGGTGCAGGTGCTGCTCGTCAATCTCGGGCAGGAACCCTTCACCGTGACGCGCGGCATGCGGATCGCCCAGTTGGTCGTTGCGCCTGTCACAGGTGTAGAATTGATCGAGGTCGAAGAGATCGGCGGCACGGCCCGCTCCGCCGGCGGATTCGGGTCGACGGGATTAGGGTAAGGCATTGGCTTGCGGCGAGACGGAACACTTCGCCGCAAGGCTATGAATCAAACAAAAGCCTCTCGAGGGGATGATGAACTTTCTTTCGCGCCGCTCACTTCTCGCCATCGCGGCGGTGACCGACATCGCGCTTTATGCCCGGCCGATGCCGGTCTCGGCCAAGGCGCTCGCCGCCCGGCACAACCTGCCGCCGCGCTATCTCGAGCCGGTGCTGCAGGCTCTCGTCCGGCAAGGGATCTTGAAAGGGGTGCGCGGCCCCCGCGGCGGCTATGAACTTGCCCGCGAGCGGCGGCGGATCACGGCGGGCGACATCGTGCGCATCGCCATGTCGGCCCTGGAGGAGGAGGTTGCTTCCCCGGTTCCCGAATCGCGCCTGGCCTCCGTCGTCATCGCGCCTCTCGTGCAGCAGGGAACCGAGGCATTTCTGGCCGAACTCGATAAGGTGACTGTGGAGGATCTCTGCAACCGGGCGCAGGCCGAAGGCGCTGTCGAGCCAGCATCCGTCGTCGATTTCACGATATAGAATGTTATTTACTGCAATTATCGACAGATCGTGCGGAAAGGTCTAAAGTCCCTGTCGTTTTCGAAGGAGGATATCATGGCCGACACGCTCAACACATCGGGCGCATCCACCAAGCCAGGCCGCGGCCGCATCTACGGCTCGATCACGGAGACCATCGGCAACACCCCGCTCGTGCGCCTCAACCGGCTGCCCAAGGAGCATGGGGTCGACGCGGAGATCCTCGTCAAGCTCGAGTTCTTCAACCCGATCTCCAGCGTGAAAGACCGCATCGGCGTCAGCATGATCGAGTCCATGGAAGCCGACGGGCGGATCAAGCCCGGCACGACCCTGGTCGAGCCGACCTCGGGCAACACCGGCATCGCGCTGGCCTTCGTGGCGGCCGCGCGGGGCTATCGCCTGATTCTCGTCATGCCGGAGACCATGTCGCTGGAGCGCCGCAAGATGCTGGCCTACCTCGGCGCGGAGCTCGTCCTCACGCCCGGCCCCATGGGCATGAAGGGCTCGATCGCCAAGGCGGAGGAGCTTCTCGGCGAGATCCCGAACTCCGTCATGCCGCAGCAGTTCAAGAATCCGGCCAATCCGGAGATCCACCGCCGCACCACCGCCGAGGAGATCTGGAACGACA
Source organism: Microvirga sp. (assembly GCA_035641875.1). Taxonomy (GTDB): domain Bacteria; phylum Pseudomonadota; class Alphaproteobacteria; order Rhizobiales; family Beijerinckiaceae; genus Microvirga. Next base: position 2,017 of record DASQTM010000351.1, read on the forward strand.
CCAACGGCCAGTTCGACGCTTTCGTGGCCGGCGTGGGCACCGGCGGCACGATCACGGGCGTGTCCCAGGTGATCAAGCCGCGTCTGCCCGGCATGAAGGTGATCGCGGTGGAGCCGGAGGATTCTCCGGTTCTGTCGGGCGGCCAGCCCGGCCCGCACAAGATCCAGGGCATCGGCGCAGGCTTCGTGCCGGACGTGCTCGACCGCACCTTCATCGACGACGTGGTGACCGTGGGCAACCAGACCGCGTTCGACACGGCGCGCCGGCTCTCGCGGCTCGAGGGCATTCCGGGCGGCATCTCCACCGGCGCCAATGTGGCGGCCGCGCTCGAGGTCGCCTCGCGGCCCGAGTTCAAGGGCAAGCGCATCATCACCGTGGCTCCCTCCTTTGCCGAACGCTACATTTCGAGCGCCCTGTTCGAAGGGCTCTGATCCTGAACGAGGGTCTTCGTTGGAAGGGCGGCTTTCGAGCCGCCCTTTTTGTTTGGCCTCGCCATAAGCGTGGCCAGAACCTCTCCCGGCCCCCTGGGTTCTCCCTTCAACATATGCAGCAGCCGATGTTTTGAAGGAGTTCATCATGGCGGAAAGAAAAGCGCCCCATTCGTTGAAGGACCAGACCGCGGACCAGATCCGCAACGAGCAGCGCGGCGGGATCGACAGCCCTGTCGACCCGAACCGGGACGGCGGTCCCGAGGGCAACGCCACCCTGCGCCGGGTGTGGAGCGAGCCGGGCGGCGAGGCCTATAATTACCGCCAGGGCCTCACCGGCCAGACCAGCAAGGCCGGCTTCGACGGCCATGACGAGATCACCGCCGCGGAGACGCCGGAGGCCACCAAGCATCTCAGCGACGCAAGCCTCTCGCCCGACGACAAGGACGCGACGGCGGAAGCCATCGAGCGCATGACCGCGGTGAACGGCAAGGACGAGGGCTGACCATGGGCAATGCAGGCTACGGCAACCACACGGAAGACACGCCTCACGGCAACTCCGCCGATCCGAAGATCGACAGCCTCCCGTCCAACGCGACCCAGCCGGGCGGGGCTCCGCAAGCGACGCAGGAGCCGGGCAACCAAGACGCCAAGGCCCCGGAACCCTCGGACCGCCTGCCGCCCGCAGGGCCCCATGCGGACCCGGATCTCATGAACCCGGACGCGACCCCGGGCACCGGCGCGCTGACGCCCACCGGCGGGCACGATGACGTGGACTCCACCAGCAGCTGAGCGGCGCAAGGGAGAAGCCTCATGACCAACGATCCGAAATCGGGACCTC
>DASQTM010000352.1:0-3433 GCA_035641875.1 Microvirga sp.
ATCGGGCCGCGCCTTCAGCACCTCGGAAAAGACGGTGAGGCCGCCGAGACCGGAATCGAAAACCAGAATGGTGGGAACGGGAGACGGCATGGCGGCAGGGTTATAGGATGTTCCGGCCAGAAGATCGATACGCATGGGCGACGCCTACAAACGGGACTTGCTCAAGGACTCGGACGAGCCCTGCCGGATTTCGGCCGGGTTCATGTTCAGCCTGCGGCGAGGGCCGGGCTCAGGCTTCTCCTGCTGTCCCTCGACCTTGGGCATCTGGGCCGAGAGGCGGCGCACGGGCCAGCCGTCGCTCCAATTGCCCATGTCGATGAATTTCGGGTCGCGGGTCAGGGCGGCGGCGTCCCGGCCCGCGAAAGCCGCGTCCGCCGCCATGTCGAAGGTCTTCCAGAAAGCGAGGTAGTCCACGGTATCGGTGCCGTTGCTGCCGAGCTGCTGGGTCAGGATGGTCTGCGGTCCCGATAGGGCCATGTCGGCGCTCCAGCGCCAGGTGTTCTTCTGCTTCGGATCGCGGGGCGGATCGGGCGGAACCTTGATGGCGGCCGCGTCGTATTCGGCTTTGGGCGAGCCCGGTGCGGCCAGGGTCGCCGTCATGGTAGGGTAGCCGTGATCGTCGGAGCTCGCCCGCATGAAGAGCTTGCGGGTGGCCGGAACGGGCGTCGCCAGCTCGAAGATCCGGCGGGCCGCTCGGTCGGCCGGAAGGTAGTCCCGGTCGCCGCTCATGGCGATGAGCAGGGTCGAGGCATCGAGGGTCGAGAGGTCGCGCAGAAGAATCCCGCGCTCCTTCTCGTCCGACGCGATGCCGCCCGGCATTAGGCCGAAGATCAGCTTCGGAACAGGGAGCTGGCTCGCGCCCGCGCCCGCCGCCACATTGAGGGCGATCGGCACCCCGGCCGAATGGCCGATAAAGGCCACGCGCTTGAGGTCGGGCTGCGCGACCGGATCCTGAGCCAAGGCCGCCAGGGCGTCGCGGATCAGGGTTTCGGCGAGGCCCGACGCATCCGCCGGGCGGGAGCGGTTCACCTCCTGGAAGCGTGGGAACAGGACGAGATGGCCCTTGCGGGCCAGATGATCGATGAAGCCGCCGTACAGGGCCGGGTTCACCCCGCCCCAGGAATGGAAGAAAACCACCACCGGGCGAGGGGCGGCTGGGGCCTCGGTCCCGTGAAAGACGTAAGTGCCGGAGCTCGCGGTGCCGATGGCGCGCTTGGCGACCGTCGAGATCTTGTAATCGCGCCCGCCCGGCCCCTGCTCCGGCTGTTGCGGCGGGGTGGCCGCCCCCGCGCCCGAAGCGGCAAGGCAGGCGCCAAGGAGCAGGGCAGGCAAAAAGGAGCAGCGGCGCATCGTCGTCAACTCTATCAACCCCAAGCAACATAGGGTACCGCCGTGATAAAGCCACGATTGGATTAAGGCTTCCTCAACCGGCGGCCCTCCGCGAGGGCGCGAATCGCGCCCCGCAGGGTGCGCACGTCCTGCTCGGTCATTTCGAGACGGTGGAAGATGTCCCGCATGTTGCGGGCCATGATCGGCTTCTTGTCCTCGGGATAGAAATTCACCGCCTCCAGTTCGGCCTCCACGTAATCGAAGAAGGAGGTGAGCACCTCCCGCGCGGCGGGGGGCGAGCGCCGCTCGCCGGAAAACGGCAGCGCGCCTCCCGTCGCGAGCTTGCGCCACTCGTAGGACACCAGCAGGACCGCCTGGGCCAGGTTGAGGGAGGAGAATTTCGGGTCGACCGGAAAGGTCACGATGGCGTCCGCCAGGGACACCTCGTCGTTTTCGAGCCCCGTCCGCTCCCGCCCGAACAGGATGCCGACCCCCTGCCCCTCCCCGATCCGCGCTTGCGCCTCCCGCATGGCCGCCTCGGGGGCGAAGACCCGCTTCATCTGGCCCCGCTCCCGCGCCGTGGTGGCGAACACGTAATTGAGGTCGGCGATGGCCTCCCGGGCGGTGTCGTAGAGCCCCGCCCCCTCCAGCACATGCACCGCCCCCGAGGCTGCCGAATGGGCGCCCTTCTTGGGCCAGCCGTTGCGGGGGGAGACGAGGCGCAGCTCCGACAGGCCGAAATTGGCCATGGCCCGGGCCACCATGCCGATATTCTCGGCCAGTTGGGGTTCGACGAGGATGATGATCGGGCGGGTCATGCTTGGCTTCTAGGACAACCCCGGCGGGAGGAGGGTCCGGGCTCCTTATCCCATACCGTCAAAAGCCGCGCGGCCGCTAGGCTTCAACATGAGGTCACGCCCCTTCCTTGTCAGTCGCCAGTGGCAACCGGGCCGAAATTCTCTGCCCGGCGCGGCAAAACTCTGGATTCGGGCCTGCCCCCTCCCTTCCCCCCCGGCGTCAACCGCGCTATAGCGCCCGTAACCCGCCTGCCCTCCGGCAGGCCCGTTCCGGTTTCGAAAGCGCAAGGTGAGATCATGGCGAAGATCAAAGTGGCCAATCCGGTCGTCGAACTCGACGGCGACGAGATGACCCGCATCATTTGGCAGTTCATCAAGGACAAGCTGATCCACCCCTATCTCGACGTGGACCTCAAGTACTACGACCTGGGCGTCGAGCACCGCGACGCCACCGGCGACAAGGTCACGGTCGAGGCGGCCGAGGCCATCAAGAAATACGGCGTGGGCGTGAAATGCGCCACCATCACGCCGGACGAAGCCCGCGTGAAGGAGTTCAACCTCAAGGAGATGTGGAAGTCGCCCAACGGCACCATCCGCAACATCCTCGGCGGCGTGATCTTCCGCGAGCCGATCATCTGCAAGAACGTTCCGCGCCTCGTGCCCGGCTGGACCCAGCCGATCATCGTCGGCCGCCACGCCTTCGGCGACCAGTACAAGGCCACCGATTTCAAGGTGCCCGGCAAGGGCCGCCTGACGGTCAGGTTCGAGGGCGACGACGGCACGGTGATCGAGAAGGAGGTGTTCCGGTTCCCGGACGCCGGCGTCGCCATGGCGATGTACAACCTGGACGAGTCGATCCGCGACTTCGCCCGCGCCTCGTTCAACTACGGCCTGAACCGCAAGTACCCGGTCTACCTCTCCACCAAGAACACGATCCTGAAAGCCTATGACGGCCGCTTCAAGGACATCTTCGAGGAGATCTACCAGAACGAGTTCAAGGCGAAGTTCGACGCCGCCGGCATCACCTACGAGCACCGCCTCATCGACGACATGGTGGCCTCGGCCCTCAAGTGGTCGGGCGGCTATGTGTGGGCGTGCAAGAACTACGACGGCGACGTGCAGTCCGACACGGTGGCTCAGGGGTTCGGCAGCTTGGGCCTCATGACCTCCGTGCTGATGACGCCGGACGGCCAGACCGTCGAGGCTGAGGCCGCCCACGGCACCGTGACGCGCCACTACCGCGAGCACCAGAAGGGCAAGGAGACCTCCACCAACGCCATCGCGTCGATCTTCGCCTGGACCCGCGG
>DASQTM010000353.1:0-6452 GCA_035641875.1 Microvirga sp.
AGAACCTGCCCTATGCGCCGGAGGCGAGCCGTTCGAGGGCATTGCCCTCCAGGCGCATATGCCGATGCCGGAGGTCGCGCAGGCCGATTACCTCGTAGAAGCGGATGGCGGAGCGGCCCTCTTCGACGAAAAGCTCCACCCGCGCCCAGCCCCGCTCCAGGGCAATTCGCGCAACATTCGCCATGAGCTCCCGCGCGGCTCCCGTGCGGCGTTCCTCGGGGCGCACGTAAAGGGCGTGCACGATGCCCATGGGCTTGCCGCGCCATCCGGTATAACCGCGGAAGAACGACACGAAGCCGACCGGCTTCGCATCCCGCTCGGCAATGAGCACCTCGAAAAGCGGATCGGGGCCGAAGCCGTCCTCCCGGATGCGCTCGGCCGAGGTCCAGGGCGCCTGGCCGGGCAGATGATCCTCGATCAGTCCGGCGACAAAGCTGAAGATGACGCCGGCATCCTGAGCCGAGGCGGGTCGCACGACGATGGCGTCTTCCATCCTGGATACCTCGAACGCCTGCGCCTAATGCGCCTGGTCCCAGTTCTGCGCGGCGCGGGCCTCCACGGCGAGCGGCACCTTGAGGGACACGGCCGGGTAGGGGGCTTCCGTCATCACCCGGGAGATCACCGGCAGCGTCGCCTCCACCTCGTCCTCGGGGGCCTCGAACACCAGTTCGTCATGCACCTGGAGCAGCATGCGGGCGGAGAGGCGCTCGGCCTTCAAGGCGTCCTCCATGCGGATCATGGCGCGGCGGATGATGTCGGCGGCGGTGCCCTGGATCGGGGCGTTGATGGCCTGGCGCTCCACGCCCGCGCGCTCGGAGGGGTTGCTCGACCTGATCTGCGGGTAATGGCAGACGCGGCCGAACAGGGTGGTCACGTAGCCCTTCTCGCGGCAGGCCTTCTTGGTCTCGTCGATATAGGTGCGGATGCCCGGGAAGCGCTCGAAATACTGCTTGATGAAGGTGGAGGCTTCCGTATTCGGGATGCCGAGGCGGGTGGCGAGGCCGAAGGCCGAGATGCCGTAGATGATGCCGAAATTGATGGTCTTCGCCTGGCGGCGAAGATCCGGGTTCATCTGGTCGAGGGGCACGCCGAACATGGCCGACGCCGTGGCTGCGTGAATGTCCAGCCCCTTGGCGAAGGCCTCCTGCAATTGCGGGATGTCGGCGATATGCGCCAGGAGCCGCAACTCGATCTGGCTGTAATCCGCCGAGATGATCTTCTGGCCCTCCGGGGCCACGAAGGCCCGGCGGATCTTGCGGCCCGCCTCCGTGCGGATCGGGATGTTCTGCAGGTTCGGGTCGGACGAGGACAGCCGTCCCGTGGTGGTGGCCGCCAGCGCGAACGAGGTGTGCACCCGCTTGGTCTCGGGATGCATGTGCTCCTGGAGGGTGTCGGTGTAGGTGGATTTCAGCTTGGCGAGCTGACGCCATTCGAGGATTTTTGCCGGAAGCTCGTGCCCGGCCTGCGCCAGCTCGTCGAGCAGGGTGGCGGGCGTCGCCCATTGGCCGGACGGGGTCTTCTTGGCGCCGGGCAGGCCCATGCGGCCGAACAGGATGTCGCCGATCTGCTTCGGGCTCCCAAGCGCGAACTTCTCCCCCGCCATCTCGTGGATCTCGTCCTCGAGGCGCGCAAGAGTCTGCGAGAAATCGCCCGAGAGGCGGCTCAGGATCTGCCGGTCCACCATGATGCCGCACATTTCCATGCGGGCGATCACGTCGATGAGGGGCCGCTCCAGGGTCTCGTAGACCGTGGCGCGATGCTCGGCCACGAGGCGGGGTTTGAGGAGCTGCCACAGGCGCAAGGTCACGTCGGCGTCCTCCGCCGCATAGGCGGTGGCCTTGCCGATCTCGACCTTGTCGAAGGTCACCTTGCTGCGGCCGGTGCCCGCCACGTCCGAGAAGCTGATCGGCGAATGGCCGAGATGGCGGCGGGACAACTCGTCCATGCCGTGCGACCCCTTGCCCGCATCGAGCACGTAGGAGATCAGCATGGTGTCGTCGAAGGGGCGCACCTCGATGTTGTGGCGCTTGAACACGATCCAGTCGTACTTGATGTTCTGCCCGATCTTGAGGACGGAGGCGTCCTCCAGGAGCGGGCGGATGGCGTCGAGGGCGTCGGTGACCGGGATCTGGCCGGCCACGAGGCCGCCGCCGAACAGGTCCGATTCGTCCCGGTGCTGGAGCGGCACGTAGCAGGCCTTGCCGGCCTCCACGGCAAGGGAGAAGCCGACAAGCTCGGCGCGATTGGCGTCGAGATCGCTCGTCTCCGTATCGACCGCGACGAACCCGTGCTCTCGGGCATCGGCCACCCATTCCTTCAGGCGATCGAGGCTGGTGACCGTCTCGTAGGACGTGACGTCGAACGGAGTGGACGACGCTTCCGTCGCGCGCTTTCCGGCCAACTGCGAGGGGGTGCCGAGACCCTCCACGGGCTTGCGGGTCTTTCCCGTCTCCGGCAGGTCGAGTCCGGCAAAGGGGTCGACTTCGCCGGCTGCGGCCTCGCCCGCCTCGAAGAACGGCACCGCATCGGGCGGGCTCCCCGGCGCGCCGTTGCCCTCCCAGCGGATCGCCTCGCCCCCCGGCATGAGGCGTGGATCCGGCTCGATGGCGGCGGGGTCGGTGTCATAGAGCTCCGCCACCCGGCGGGTGAGGGTGCTGAACTCCATCGCCTTGAGGAAGCCCACAAGGGTCTTGGGATCGGGCTCGGGTAGGCGCAGCTCGTCGATGGAGACGGGAAGGGGAGCCGCGCAATCCAGGGTCACCAGCTTCTTGGACAGGCGCGCCGTGTCCGCGTTGGCGATCAGGGCCTCGCGGCGCTTGGGCTGCTTAATCTCGGAGGCGCGCTCCAGCAGGGTTTCGAGATCGCCGTATTCTTTGATAAGCTGGGCCGCGGTCTTGAGGCCGATGCCGGGCACGCCGGGCACGTTGTCGGAGGTGTCGCCCATGAGCGCCAGCACGTCGCCGATCTTTTCCGGCGGGATGCCCTCCCATTTCTCGGTGACGGCGGCCTCGTCCAGGTTGCGCTCGGGGCGATAGCCGGGCTTGCCCTTGGAGCCCGATTCGAAATCGTAGAAGCACACCTTGGGCCCCACGAGCTGCATCAGGTCCTTGTCGGACGAGATGATGAGCACGTCCGCGCCCCGGGCCTTGGCTTCCTGGGTATAGGTGGCGATGAGGTCGTCGGCCTCGTAGCGGGCCTGCTCGATGGGCTCCATGCCGAAGGCGCGGATCGCCTCGCGCATGAGCGGCATCTGCACCTTGAGGTCGCTGGGGGCATCGGGGCGGTGGCCCTTGTAATCCTCGTAGAGCTCCTTGCGGAAGGAGCCCTCGGACTTGTCGAGGATGATGGCGAGATGCGTGGGCTTGAGCCCCGCCGCGCCGTCCCGGACGAACTGCAGCAGCTTGGAGACGAACAGGCGCACGGCCCCGGTCGGCATCCCGTCCGAGATGCGGGCGTTGTACTTGGAGTCCTGGTTCATGGACTGGAAGTAGGCCCGGAAGATGAAGGAGGAGCCGTCGACGAGGAAAACGTGGTCGCCGGCTTGGACGGGGCGTGAGGAAGCCATGGGTCTCGATCGTGAGGAGGTGACCCGCTACAGATAGTGTTTTCGCAGCCGCATGGCTACGTCCGCCGCGCCGTTATGCAGCCTTCAGTCGGGCCAGGTCGAAATCGAGCTCCCGCAGGGCCTGCATGACCACGCCCTCGGTCAGGAGGTCCATGGAGGATTCCACCACCCGGATGGTGGCGAGCGCCTTGAGCTCAGGGATCGTCTGCGATTCGAGGGCCGCCTCGAAGGAGGGGCGCAGCAGGTCCATGGCCCGGGTGCCGGGGCCGCAGATCACGATGTGGTCGGGCTCCAGGGTCTGGATCAGGATGCTGGCCGCATCGCCCAGAACCTCGCCGGCCTCGTGGAAGAGCTTCATCAGCGTCGCATCCCCGGCCCTGGCCTGTTCGACGATCGGCGTCATGGCGCTTTCGCTGGGAATCAGCACGGTGGGGGCCGGACGATGGTCGATGAGCTGCGCGTCCCGGTGCAGGGCGTAATCGGCCAGATAGGCCTCGATGCAGCCGCGCCCGCCGCAGCGGCATTGCGGGCCGCTCCGGCGCAGGCGCACATGGCCGAACTCGCTGCCGCCGAAGCGCGCGCCCCGGTAAAGCTCCCCCTCGATCAGGAAGCCGAGGCCCACGCCGTCGCCCACCATGAGGCAAGCGGTGCGCCCGGACCGGAGAACGGGGTCGCGCTGGGCGATGGCGAAGGCCATGGCGCTGGCGTCGTTCTCGATCAGCACAGGCTTGCCGAGCCGCTGGCTGAGGCCCGAGGCCAGGGGCAGATCGCGGGCGCCGAGCACGGGGCTCCAGGCGACGATGCCGTCCCGCGTGTCCACATAGCCCTGGCAGGCGAGGCCCACGGCCTTCACGTTCGGGGCGCCCGTCTCCTGTGCGAAGGCCGAAATGGTCCCCGCCAGCACGTCCATCAGCTCCCCGGCCTCGAGATTGCGCAGGGGGCGCTCCATATGGCGGCTCGCCCGGTTGCGGCCCGCAGAATCCACCAGCCTGAGCTCGATGCGGTTGAACCCGGTCCAGACCCCGATCACCGAGCCCAGGGTGTCGGCGAAGAACAGGCGCACCTTCGGGCGTCCCCTGATCAGGCCGGAGCTCTGGTCCGCCGTCTCCTCGGTTACGAGAACGCCCTCGTCGAGGAGGCTTGCGGCGAGATCGGAGACGCTGGCCGGGCTCATTCCCAGATGCTGGCCGATTTCCACCCGCGCCATGGGGCCCTCCCGGCGCAGGGCATCGAGAAGACGCCGCCGGGCTGTTTCGCGAGGGGAGAGGGTGACTGTCGCCATCACGCCTATTTATTCGTCATTCGAATTAAAGAAGTCCAGACCAATGACGTATTAGACGAAAAAATCATATGACACTGCTTGCTAGCTGGAATTTTCCGGATAATTATTTCCCTGCTCGAAAATAACGCATGGCAGCGTGAGCGATGTTCGTTGGTCTGAGCCGGACCGACAGGCTGCCGTGATAACAAGGGGCTTGCGGGACACGCCGCGCCCAGGAGGAACCGATGCTGTCAAGAAAACACGTTCTCATCAGCTTTGCCGCTCTGGCCCTCTCGGCCACAGGGGCCTTCGCCCAGGGCAAAGGCCCGGTCGTCGGGGTCAGCTGGTCGAACTTCCAGGAAGAGCGCTGGAAAACCGACGAAGCCGCCATCAAGGCTGCGGTCGAGAAGGCCGGCGGCACCTATGTGTCGGCGGATGCGCAATCCTCGCCCGCCAAGCAGCTCACCGACATCGAAAGCCTGATCTCCCGCGGCGCCAAGGCGCTGATCGTGCTGGCGCAGGATGCGGACGCCGTTCGCCCGGCCGTGGAGAAGGCGGTGGCCGAGGGCATCGCGGTGGTCGGCTATGACCGGCTCATCGAGATCCCGCAGGCCTTCTATCTCACCTTCGACAACGTCGAGGTCGGGCGTCTTCAGGCCCGCGAGGTGCTGAAAGTGAAGCCCGAGGGCAACTACGCCTTCATCAAGGGCTCGGGCTCCGATCCCAACGCCAACTTCCTGTTCCAGGGCTCCATGGAGGTTCTCAAGCCCGCCATCGATTCCGGCAAGATCAAGAACGTGGGCGAGGCCTATACGGATGGCTGGCTCCCGGCCAACGCGCAGCGGAACATGGAGCAGTTCCTGACCAAGAACAACAACAAGATCGATGCGGTGATCGCCGCCAACGACGGCACCGCAGGCGGCGCCATCGCGGCGCTGGGCGCGCAGGGTCTTGCCGGCTCGGTGCCGGTCTCCGGCCAGGACGCCGACAAGGCGGCCCTCAACCGGGTGGCGCTGGGCACCCAGACCGTGACGGTGTTCAAGGACGCCCGCGAACTCGGCCGCAACGCGGCGGAGATCGCCGTGCAGCTCGCCGGCGGCAAGAAGCTCAGCGAGATCCAGGGCGCCAAGCCGTGGAACCTCGGCGCGAAGAAGCAGAACATGACCGCTCTCTTCCTCACCCCCGTGGCGATCACCAAGGACAATCTCGACGTGGTCATCAAGGCCGGCTGGGTTTCGAAAGAGGTCGTCTGCCAGGGCGTGAAGGCCGGCAGCGTCAAGGCCTGCAACTGATATCCAACCCTGTCATTCCGGGGCGCGCCTTGGCGCGAGCCCGGGATCCATATCCGCGACGGTCGGGATGAAGGGCAATTCATACGGCCCGGGCAGTTCTGCCTCGTCAGCGTTTATGGATCCCGGGCTCCGCTCCGCGGCCCTGGAATGACACTTGCGTCGTATGAGCCACGCCATGACCGCACCCGCCGCTACCGCCGCCCCGCCGCCGAGCGCCGCTTCCGGCTCGCTCCTGTCGAAGCTCGAGATCGATGTGCGCATGCTCGGCATGCTGGCGGCGCTCGCCGTGATCTGGGTCGGGTTCGACATCCTGTCCGGCGGCGTGTTCCTCACC
>DASQTM010000354.1:0-8091 GCA_035641875.1 Microvirga sp.
AGGACGGGTAAGGCAGGCTGGGCCAGGCTGAGTTCCCCATGGAGCGCCTCCGCTGATCGGGCATGAAAGGGCTGGCGCAGGCGGCCAGCCCCATGGTCGACAATGGTCGACACTAGCATTGCTCTCCTGCGGGCGAAACTCGCGCTCCAACGGCCCGCCTTCCGCATCCTTACGGAACGTAGGTGACGGACCAGCGCACATCGACGCCATAGCGGAAGTCGTCGCCGGTGGTGGAGACCGGGCAATCCATCGTGAAGGTCAACGGGCTGACGACGTTCTCCGCGAACCGGCCTTTCGGCAGCGGGATCGTCTGGTCGCCTGCGGCGCCTTCGTCGCTATCAAAGGCGCCGTCGTCCTCGACGCCCCAGGACGCCACGGCCACCCGGCTCTCGCCGGGAGGAACGACCTGCGGCTGGCCCACATGGGCGAAGCCGACCGGATAAGGCCGGTCCGTTTCGCTCCAGTCGTCCACGTCCTGTGTGGGCAGATGGAAGTCCGGTTGCTGAAGCAGGATCGGGCCGTTCCTCGGCCCGCTATAGAGGCGGAACCAGAACCCGGCCTCGCCGTAGCCGCCCCCGTCGCCGTCGCCGTCGTTGTAGATATGGACCGTGGGGAACTCGACCGTCAGCTTTCGCCGCAGGGCCGTGAATGCCGCTTGCACCACCTCCCAGTTTCCGAGCCGATCCGTCACGAGGGTGACGGCGAAGTAGTGGTTGCCCGGGAACAGGGGTCCAATCTCCACCGCATGGCTTGTCGAAAGCGTCAGTGGAAGCGTTGGCGAGCCATCGGGATCCACGAGATGGGGAATGCCGGCATTGTCGCGGACGGGCTTGGTTCGCGACGCCCCGATCAGCACGATTTCCGTGGGGACGACCGTAGTCAATTCCTGCATGTACCAGGTGCCGCCGAAGGTCAGGTTCGGCGTTGCGCCAACAATCAGCACAGGGCGCCGGGGCAGCTTGAACAGGCAGTGGACGGGCCGGTACGCCAGGCGCCGCTCATCCCTCGTCAAGGGCCCGTGCCTCTCCTCGAAGACGCCGACTTCGTATTTCTGCCCTGTCTCAAGCTCCACCTTGTATTCGCCGCGGCTGTCGGCGTCGTCGCCCTGCCCCGTTCGGACATGAACGTTGATCTGCGTCCATCCGGTGGACGAGAACCCGGTCCAGGTGCGCTCCCACACCTCGTCGAAGGGCCCTTTGTCGTAACTGATGACCGTCGTCTGGCTCGACTCGCCAGCCTGTGTATCGACGACCAGAATTTCGGGACTCGCCTTGAGATCGGCCATGCTGGCCTCCTGTTGCAAGAAAATCTTTAGCTACCGAAAGCAAAATTCTGATGTTTTCCGCTACAGCGAATTCAATTCAGTCATTTACGAAGATTAAGACAGATTATTATTCCGGAACTACGAATAATTTACCACCATATACACAAAATGATCAATACTACCCAAAGTAGGTATAAGTTTTATCTCATATGAATGAGTATTTTTCCGTACGAATATCATCGAGTTTCTGACTGACAGAGTTTCCCTATCCGCAGAATCACATCTGCGATTCTCCGGGGCCGGACGAAGCCCGCCCCGGATCTCAGCCTGTTCGTCTCACGAGCAAACATGCCGCAGGGGCAGGCATCCGGCCGCGAAAGGGAGAGCAGTCAGGAGACGAACGGCAGCTTGCCTGAAACTGACCGGACGTGAGGATCGCCCTCGGCTCATTGACCTTCGCGCGGGAGCCTCTAGCCTCTTGTCTCCCACTGGAGATCGTCCGATGCGGCATGGCTTGCGGCTCCTGTTATCCGCGCTCTCTCTCCTGGCGGCCTCCTGTCCCGCCTGGGCCCAGGGCGCGACCCTGCGCGTCGGCCATTTTCCCAACATCACCCATGTCCAGGCGCTGGTCGCCCGCGCCTTCGAGCGCCAGGGCAAGAGCTGGTTCGGCGAGCGGCTGGGACCGGGGGTGAAGATCGAGTGGTACGCCTACAATGCGGGCCCGAGCGCCATGGAGGCGATCTTCGCCAAGTCCCTCGACCTCACCTATGTGGGGCCGAACCCGGCGCTCAACGCCTATGCGCGCTCCCAGGGCGAGGAGGTGCGGGTGATCGCCGGCGCGGTGAATGGCGGCTCGGCCCTGGTGGTGCAGCCGGATTCCGGGCTCGCCAAGCCTGCCGACTTCAAGGGCAAGCGCATCGCCACGCCGCAATTCGGCAACACCCAGGACGTCTCGGCCCGGGCCTGGCTCGTGGCCGGGGGATTGCGCATCACCCAGACCGGCGGCGACGCCCATGTGGTTCCCACCGCCAACCCGGACCAGCTCTCCCTGTTCAAGAACAAGCAGCTCGACGCGGTCTGGACCGTGGAGCCCTGGGTGTCGCGCCTGGAGTCGGAGGCCGGCGGCAAGCTTCTCGTGGAGGAGAAGGAGGCGATCACCACCGTGCTGGTGTCGAGCGCCGCCTTCCTGACGCAGAAGCGCGACCTGGCCAAGCGTTTCGTGGAGGCCCATCGCGAGCTCACCGCCTGGATCGGGCAGAACCCGGACGAGGCCCAGCGCATGGCCCGCGAGGAGCTTCAGGCGTCGTTCAGGGTGGAGATGCCGCCCGAGCTCGTCGCCCGCGCCTGGAGCCGCATGGCCATCACGGCGGACACCACGCCGGCGGCGTTCCAGTCCTTCATGGCGAGCGCCCAGCAGGTGGGCTTCCTGCGCGGCGCGCCGGATCTGTCGCGCCTGGTCGTGGCGCCCTGATGGATTTCTCCGAGCCCCCGATCGCCCAGGCCGCGCCCAAGCTCGTGATCGAGGGCGTGTCGAAATGGTTCACCCCGTCGCGGGCCGTGGTGCACGCCCTGGACGACGTGTCCCTGGCCGTTGCCGAGGGCGAGTTCGTCTGCCTCATCGGCCCGAGCGGATGCGGCAAGTCCACCCTGCTCGACATCGTCGCCGGCCTGACCAAGCCGGACGAGGGCCGGGTGCTGGCGGACGGCAAGCAGGTTGTGGGACCCGGGCAGCAGCGCCTGGTGATGTTCCAGGAATCGGCCCTGTTTCCCTGGCTCGACGCCTTCGGCAACGTGATGTTCGGCTTGAAGCTGCGCACGGACCTCACGGGCAAGGAGCGCCGGAAGATCGCCGATTATTATCTCGAGCTCGTGGGCCTCGCGAAGTTCAAGCACGCCCATGTGCACGAACTCTCCGGCGGCATGAAGCAGCGGGTGGCGCTCGCCCGGGCGCTGGCTCCCGATCCGCAGGTTCTGCTCATGGACGAGCCCTTCGCGGCCCTCGACGCGCTGACCCGCGACCAGCTCTACGACGACATCCAGCGCATCTGGATGGAAAGCCGCAAGACCATCGTGTTCGTCACCCACAACGTGCGCGAGGCCGTGTGCCTGGGAGACCGGGTGGTGCTGATGTCGCCCTCGCCCGGCCGCATCGCGCAGGTGTTCGAGATCCCGGTGCCGCGGGCCCGGGACATCAACGATCCCGCCCTCGGAGGCTACGCCTATACGATCGCGGCGGCCGTGAAGGGCACCATGGCCCGGCAGGGGGCAGTGTCCGAATGAAGCGCATCCTCGTCGCTCTCCTGTTCTTCGCAGCGCTCATCGTTCTCTGGGACGTGGCCGTGCGCAGCGGCCGCTGGTCGGCGGTGATCCTGCCATCCCCGGTCTATGTGGCGGAGTACATCTGGAGCGCGCTCCTCGACGGCAGTCTCCTGGAGTCCACCTGGGTGACCATGAAGCGGCTTCTCATCGGCTACGTCGCCGGCGTGGTCATCGGCCTGCCGCTGGGGCTCCTCACCAGCACGTCCCAGATTCTCGAGGACACCATCGGGGCGCTGGCCTTGGGATTGCAGACCCTGCCGAGCGTGTGCTGGGTGCCCCTCGCCCTGATCTGGTTCGGCCAGACCGAGAGCGCCATGCTGTTCGTGGTGGTGATGGGCACCGTGTGGTCGGTGATCATCGCCACCGACCACGGGGCCCGCAACATTCCGCCGATCTATGCCCGCGCCGCGCGCACCATGGGATCGGAGGGCTTCCACAAATGGACCCGGGTGATCCTGCCGGCCTCCCTGCCCTTCCTGGTCAGCGGCATGAAGCAGGGCTGGGCCTTCGCCTGGCGCTCCCTGATGGCGGCGGAGATCTACGTGACGATCCTGACCGGCTTCGGCCTCGGCCATCTTCTCCATTACGGACGCGAGCTCAACGCCATGGAGCAGGTGATCGGCATCATGATCGTGATCGTGCTGATCGGGCTCTTGGCCGACCGGCTTCTCTTTTCGCCCTGGGAGCGCTTTCTCCATCGCCGCTGGGGCACCAACGTGAAGGGGGCGTGAAGGCCTTACGAAGCCCCCGGCGGGGCGAAGAAGCACACGATGGCCTTGGTGGTGGGCTCCTCGCACATGTGAAACCGCCCGTCCGGCGAAGGCTTGGCGTGGCGCTGCCGGATCAGCCGCCCGTCCCAGAGCCGCCAGCCCTCGGCGGTTTGGGTCACCGTCTCGCCCCTGGCCTCCACCAGCTCGCGGCAATCGTGGTCGCTGCAGCACCAGGCCGGATACCAGTCATGGGCCAGGGCGGGCGCGCCGAGGAGCGACGCCGCCATGATCGCAGAAGCCTTCCAGCAGCCCATATGAGCATCAGCCTCCCTTGAAGCCTCGCCTGTCCGGCGCCTCGGCGCCAGGGAGGAAGACAAAGGATTATCGGCAGCGATCATCCCTTTGGAAAGGGGACCCTTCGCTTTTGCCGGAAGGCCGCAGCGGATCTCAGCCCTTCACCGCCAGGATGGCGTAGCGGTGCTGCGTGGCGCGCTCGACGCCCTTGAGCAGCGGCATGTGCTTGCTCTGCTGGCGATGGATGCGCCTGAGGTCGCGGTCGATGGTGATGGACACGAAACCCGCCTCGCGCAGGAGATCGGCCACCTCGCCCGCCCGCGCGCCCTTCGAAAAATAGACCCGGCGCAGGATCCGCTCATGGGTCTCGCGCATGGCGTCGGGAGTATGCGGCTTCGCGGCGAGCCCCAGCATGATCCGCTCCACGAGCCTGATCAGCCGCCGGACCGGATTGTCCGAGACGAAATCCCCGTCGACCACGAGAAGCCTTCCGCCGGGCCGGAGGAGGGAATGCCATTCCCGGAACGCTGCCTTGGGATCGACGAGGGTCCAGACCAGATGCCGCGTGACGAGCACGTCGTAGCTCCCAGGCTTCTCCAGGGTCCGCTCCGCATCGCCCATGACGAAGCGGATCCGGGCCCCGCGCGCGGCGGCCTTGGCTCTGGCCCGGCCGAGCATGGCCTCCGACCAGTCGAGGCCGGTGACATCGAAGCCGAGACCGTGGAGCAGACAGGAGATCACGCCGGTGCCGCTGGCGAGGTCCAGCGCCTGGCGCCCCTCCCCAGGCCCGAGATGGCGCAGAAAGAGCTCGCGCCAGGCCTGCCGCTCGCCCTCCGAGAAGATCTCGTGCCCCACCTGGCTGTCGAAGGCTGGCGCACGGGCCGACCAGTAATCGCGGATTTCATCTCGAAGGGTGTAGTTCGACGTCATCGACCCGGTCCATGCTGCCCGTGAATAGCGCCGCCGCTCTAGCTCCATTCCAAAAGCACGTCAAACTATAATGATTATAAACTACAGAATATAATTATTCTAAACTACATTTATCTAGTTTTTAACTGGAGTAATTCTAAAAGATACTTCTTGCTATACATGTCGTGCCGCCATAGGACGAGCCGGTTTTCTCTTGATGCGAGGCATGAACATGCAACCTTACAAGCTCGCCCTGTGCTTCGGCATGGCGCTTGCCGCCCTTCTGCCGATCCGGTCCCATGCGGCGGACAGGATCACCGTCACCGACATCGTCGGCCGCCAGGTCGAGGTGAAAGCGCCGGTGGAGAAGGTGATCCTCGGCGAGGGACGGCAGATGTACTTCGTCGCCGCCCTCGACACGGAAGCGCCGTTCCGGCGCGTCGTCGGCTGGCGCGACGACCTGCAGAAGGCGGACCTCGACGGCTATAAGGATTATCTCGCAAGGTATCCGGGGATCGAGAAGCTGCCCACCTTCGGCGGCTTCAAGGAGGGCACCTTCGACATCGAGCAGGCGGTCGCCCTTTCGCCGGACGTGATCGTCCTCAACATCGAAGCCAAGACCGCCACCGACGACGCCAAGCTCATCGAGAAGCTCGCCAAGCTCGATATCCCGGTGGTGTTCGTGGATTTCCGCGAGAAACCGTTCGAGAACACCGATCCGAGCATGCGCCTCATGGGCCGGCTGTTCGGCAAGGAAGCGCGCGCGGAGGAGTTCATCGCGTTCCGGAAAGCGCAGATCGACCGCGTCACCGAGCGCCTCGCAACGGCCAAGCCGCCAGCCCCTCTCGTGATGATGGAGCGCGCCGCCGGCTATTCGGACGATTGCTGCATGTCCTTCGGCAACGAGAACTTCGGCAAGATGGTGGAGATCGCCGGCGGCCGCAATCTGGCGGCCAAGATCATCCCCGGCACCTTCGGGGCGGTGAACCCGGAGCAGATCATCGCGGCCAACCCGGACCATGTGATCGTCACCGGCTCCAATTGGGAGCTCTACGTGCCCGGCGGGGCATGGGTCGGCGTCGGTTCGGGCGCGAATAAAGCCGAGGCGCGGCGCAAGCTGGCGGCCCTGATGAAGCGGCCCGCCTATACGGGCGTCAAGGCGGTGCGGGACAACCAGGTCCACGCCATCTGGCACCAGTTCTACAACAGCCCGTACCAGTTCGTCGCCATCCAGGCCATGGCCAAGTGGCTGCACCCGGACCTGTTCAGGGACCTCGACCCGGAGGAGACCATGCGGGCTCTCTACGGGCGCTTCCTGCCGGTTCCCTACAAGCCCGGCTACTGGGTCTCCCTGGCGGACAAGGAATAGGCTCTTGGCCCTTGCATCCACCCTGGCCCTGCCGCAGGGGCGCGGCGCCTACCGCGCCCTCGTCCGGCGCAAGAAGCTCGTGCTTCTTGCCCTCGCCCTCGTGCTCGTCCTGTCAGTGATCGCCGATCTGGGGCTGGGGCCGGCCCGCTACACCATGCGCGAGGTGGTGCTGGCGCTGCTCGGCTCCCCGGAGGTGTCGCTTCAGACCAGCGTCGTGATCTGGGATATCCGCATGCCGGTGGCGCTAATGGCGGTGGTGGTGGGCGCGGCGCTCTCGGCGGCGGGGGCGCAGATGCAGACTATCCTCAACAACCCGCTGGCCAGCCCCTTCACCCTCGGCATCTCGGCCGCCGCCGGCTTCGGCGCATCGCTCGCCCTGGTGTTCGGCGTCGGCCTCCTGCCCTGGGCGCTCAACTACGTGGTGTCGATCAACGCGCTGCTCATGGCCATGGCGGCCGCCCTGTTCATCCACGTGATGAGCCAGAGGCGCGGCGTCACCGTGGAGACCATCGTTCTTCTCGGCATCGCGCTCGTGTTCACCTTCAACGCGCTCCTGGCCCTCGTGCAGTATCTCGCCTCCGAGCAGGCGCTCGCCGCGGTGGTGTTCTGGACCATGGGGAGCCTCACCCGGGCGACCTGGCCGAAGCTTGCCATCACGTCCGTGGTGCTCGTGGTCTCGCTGCCGCTGTTCGTCCGCCACGCCTGGGCGCTCACGGCCCTTCGCCTCGGCGAGGACAAGGCGGCGAGCTTCGGCGTCAACGTGCGCCGGCTCCGGCTCGAGACCATGATGATCGTGAGCCTGCTCGCGGCCGTTCCCGTGGCCTTCGTCGGCACCATCGGCTTCGTCGGCCTGGTGGGCCCGCACATCGCCCGGATGCTGGTGGGCGAGGATCAGCGCTTCTTCCTGCCGGCCTCCGTTCTGTCGGGCGCGGCGCTTCTGTCGCTCACCTCCGTGATCAGCAAGTCCATCGTGCCCGGAACCGTCTTTCCCATCGGCATCATCACCGCCCTGGTGGGCGTGCCGTTCCTCTTCAGCCTGATCATGACCACCCGGAGGCGCGCATGGTAGCCACCCTTCAGCTCAACGATGTCGGCGTGCAGTACGGCAGCCGGCCCGTCCTGTCGGGCATCACCACGCCGGTCCTGAAGGGCGGCGAGGTGACGGCCGTGATCGGGCCGAACGCGGCGGGAAAATCGAGCCTGTTCCGGCGCATCGCCGGCCTGCT
>DASQTM010000355.1:0-5395 GCA_035641875.1 Microvirga sp.
CGGCCGACCATTCCGGCCGCTCCGAGGATCAAAACCTGCATGTTCTGGCTTTCCTTGCGCGCCCTCAATCTGACCGCCGCCCCCTCCCTTGGCAATGAGGAAGGACGCAACGGCGCGAAGTTATCCTTGCTGCATTGCAGCATCAGCCCCGCGCCGAACCGCCCTCGCGGCGCGGTCGGCTCTCCTCCCGGTCCAGGGCATGATACCTTTGTGGAGCCTGCCCATGTGGGTGCTTGATCTCGGGCCGATCCTGCTAGAGTATCCCCGGGCAAACAAGGTCATACGCCCGCATCAGACGGGCGATGCAAGAACCGGGGCCAGGAGGAAGCGCATGCTTCAACGCCGTTCGACGGCATGGACGCGCGATACATTGGCTGGCGCCCGTTTCGGGCTATTCCGTATTTCGCTGGAAACTCAGGTCATCCGAAGGGTGACCGCAATGAAGCAGGTGTTCGATGGCTCCGGTTGAGATTCGCGACGTTCGCAAGGCCTACGGGGCCACGCAGGTGATCCACGGCGTCTCGGTGGACATTCAGGACGGCGAGTTCGTCATCCTGGTCGGCCCCTCCGGCTGCGGCAAGTCCACCCTGCTGCGCATGGTGGCGGGGCTGGAGAACATCACCGGCGGCGAGATCCGCATCGGATCGCGGGTGGTCAACAACGTGCCGCCCAAAGAGCGCGACATCGCCATGGTGTTCCAGAATTACGCGCTCTATCCGCACATGACGGTGGCGGCCAACATGGCCTTCTCGCTCATGCTCAAGAAGGCCCCCAAATCCGAGATCGACAGCAAGGTCAATCGCGCCGCCGAGATCCTAGGGCTCACCAAGCTCCTCGACCGCTACCCGCGCCAGCTCTCCGGCGGCCAGCGCCAGCGCGTCGCCATGGGCCGCGCCATCGTGCGCGATCCGCAGGTGTTCCTGTTCGACGAGCCGCTCTCGAACCTCGACGCCAAGCTGCGCGTGTCCATGCGCGGCGAGATCAAGGCCCTGCACCAGCGCCTGGCCACCACCACCGTCTACGTGACCCACGACCAGATCGAGGCCATGACCATGGCCGACAAGATCGTGGTGATGCACGACGGCATCGTGGAGCAGATCGGCGCGCCGCTCGACCTCTACGATCGTCCGGCCAACCTGTTCGTGGCGGGCTTCATCGGCTCCCCGGCCATGAACGTGCTGGAAGGACAGCTCGACGCCTCGGGCTTCGCCCTGGGCGGCCTGACGCTGCCGGTCAAGAACGCTCCCGCGGCCTCCAGCGGCCGGCCGGTCTACTACGGCATCCGTCCGGAGCATTTCAGGCTGACGGGCGACGGCATTCCGGTGGAGGTGATCGTCACCGAACCCACCGGTTCCGAAACGCTGGTGCTTGCGAAAGCCGGCGGGCGACAGCTCACCTGCGTGTTCCGCGAGCGCGTCAGCGCGGGTCCCGGCGAGACCATTCATGTGGCCCCCGATCCCGCCCTCGTGCACCTCTTCGACAAGGAGAGCGGGCAGCGCCTCAACTAGGTTCAAGCGCGCGGCCTCACCGGGACGGCCGCGCTGCCCGTCAGAGATCCCGGACCACAGAGGAAACGAACGATGAGTCTGTCTAGACGTGATCTGCTTCTCGGAACCGCCGGCCTTGCGGCCGGCACGGCCGGAGCCGGCCTTCTGGGCGCAGGCCCTGCCTTCTCGCAGGCCGCGGCGCCCCAGTTCAAGCCCGAGCAGGGCGCCACCTTGCGCGTGCTGCGCTGGACGCCCTTCGTGAAGGGCGACGAGGACGCCTGGCTCGCCAACACCAAGAAGTTCACCGAAGCCACCGGCGTCGACGTGCGCGTCGACAAGGAAAGCTGGGAGGACATCCGCCCGAAAGCCGCGGTTGCCGCCAACGTGGGCTCCGGACCGGACGTCATGCTGGTGTGGTTCGACGATCCCTTCCAGTATCCGGACAAGCTCCTCGACGTGACGGACATCGCCACGAGCTTCGCCAGCCGCTACGGCGGGTATTATCCGGGCCTCGAAGGCTACGCCAAGCAGGGCGACAAGTTCATCGCCCTGCCGCTCGCCTCCATCGGCAACGGCATCCTCTACCGCGAGAGCATGCTCCAGCAGGCCGGATGGTCGAAGTTCCCGGAGAAGACCGACGAATTCCTGGAGATGTGCAAGGCGCTGAAGGCCAAGAGCAAGCCTGCGGGCTTCGCCCTCGGCAAGGCGGTGGGCGACGGCAACAACTTCGCCCACTGGATCGTGTGGAGCCACGGCGGCCGGATGGTCGACGAGGGCGGCAAGGTGGTCATCAACTCGCCCGAGACCATCAAGGCGCTGCAATACGCCCGCGAGCTCTACCAGACCTTCATCCCAGGAACGGAGAGCTGGCTCGACATCAACAACAACCGCGTGTTCCTGTCCGGCGACGTGTCGGTGACGGCCAACGGCGTGTCCCTCTACTACTCGGCCAAGAACGATCCGAAGCTGGCCGATCTGGCGAAGGACATCCGCTCGACGGTTCTGCCCACGGGTCCCATCGGGCAGCCGGTGGAGCTGCACCAGACCACCTCGGCGGTGATCTTCAAATACTCGAAGTTCCCGAACGCCGCCCGCGCCTACCTGCAGTTCATGCTCGACAAGCCGCAGATGGATGCGTGGATTCAGGGCTCCAGCGCCTATTGCTGCCCGCCCCTGAAGGGCATGATCGACAACCCGGTCTGGGCTGCGGATCCGGTGCACGAGCCCTACAAGCGCGCCTCCTCGACCCTGCGGCCCAACGGCTATGCCGGGCCGCTCAGCTACGCTTCCGCCGCCACGATGGCCGATTACGTGATGGTCGACATGGTGGCCGAAGCAGCGACGGGGCAGCGCAGCCCCGAAGACGCCGCCAAGCGCGCGGAGCAGCGGGCGAACCGTTACTATCGCGTCTGATGATCAGCGAGGGGGCGGCGCTCCGGCGCCGCCCCCATCTTTTTTGAAAGCCGGAGGCGCCTCATGGTCGACACCGCCCTCTCCCGCGCAGGCGCCCCAACCGCGCCGCCACGAGGGGCCCTGCTCCAGAGCAAGGGCTTTCTCGGCCTGCTCTTCATGGTGCCCGCGGCCATCTTCCTGCTGATCTTCCTGTCCTATCCCCTGGGGCTCGGCGTCTGGCTCGGCTTCACCGACACGCGCATCGGCCGCGCCGGCGTCTTCATCGGCCTGGAGAACTACCAGTCCCTCTGGGACGACAGCCTGTTCTGGCTCTCGGTGTTCAACACCATTCTCTACACGGTGGTGGCCTCGATCCTGAAATTCGCCCTCGGCCTCTGGCTCGCGCTTCTCCTCAACGAGCATCTGCCGTTCAAGGCCTTCATCCGCGCCATCGTGCTGCTGCCCTGGGTGGTGCCGACGGTGCTCTCGGCCATCGCGTTCTGGTGGATCTACGACGCCCAGTTCTCGATCATCTCCTGGGCGCTCATAAAGCTCGGCGTCATCGACTCGAACATCAACTTCCTCGGCGACATGAACAATGCCCGCGCCACGGTGATCTTCACCAACGTCTGGCGCGGCATTCCCTTTGTGGCCATCACGCTGCTGGCCGGATTGCAGACGATCTCGCCCTCCCTGCACGAGGCGGCGACCCTTGACGGCGCCACCTCCTGGCAGCGCTTCCGCTTCATCACGCTGCCCATGCTCTCGCCGCTGATCGCCGTGGTGATGACCTTCTCGGTGCTGTTCACCTTCACGGATTTCCAGCTCATCTACGTGCTGACCCGGGGCGGGCCGCTGAACGCCACCCACCTCATGGCCACCTTAAGCTTCCAGCGCGCCATTCCGGGCGGCCAGCTCGGCGAGGGCGCGGCCCTTGCGGTGGCCATGGTGCCGTTCCTGCTCAGCGCCATTCTGTTCAGCTATTTCGGATTGCAGCGCCGCCGCTGGCAGCAGGGAGGGTCCGACTGATGACCGATTTGGCCAGACCAGCCGCCTCAGCCCCCGCCGACGAGAGCGTCGGCATGAGCTATCTCAACCGCACGCCGCAGCGGCTGCTGACGGTGTACCTGCCGCTCCTGGTGTTCGTGTTCGTCCTCCTGTTTCCGTTCTACTGGATGACGATCACGGCGCTCAAACCCAACTCCGAGCTCACCGACTTCCGCAACTACAACCCGCTCTGGCCCTCCAACCCCACCCTGGAGCACATCCGCTACCTCCTGTTCGAGACCTCCTATCCGGGCTGGCTCGTGAACACCATGGTGGTGGCGATCGGATCGACGATCCTGTCCCTCGTGGCCTCGGTCTTCGCCGCCTACGCCATCGAGCGCGTCCGCTTTCCGGGCTCCCGCTGGACGGGCCTGGCGATCTTCCTGGCCTATCTGGTGCCGCCGTCGATCCTGTTCATTCCGCTCGCGGTGATGATCTTCAACTTCGGCATCTACGACACCAAGCTGGCGCTGATCTTCACCTACCCGACCTTCCTCATTCCCTTCTGCACCTGGCTGCTGATGGGCTATTTCCGGTCGATCCCCTACGAGCTCGAGGAATGCGCCCTCGTGGACGGCGCGTCCCGCTGGCAGATCCTGACCCGCATCATGCTGCCGCTCGCGGTCCCGGGCCTGATCTCCGCCGGCATCTTCGCCTTTACCCTGTCCTGGAACGAGTTCATCTACGCGCTCACCTTCATCCAGTCCTCCGAGAACAAGACGGTGCCGGTGGGCGTGCTCACCGAGCTCGTGCGCGGCGACGTGTACGAGTGGGGCGCGCTCATGGCGGGCGCACTGCTGGGCTCCCTGCCGGTGGTGCTGCTCTACTCGTTCTTCGTCGATTACTACGTGTCGTCGATGACGGGAGCCGTGAAGGAATAGGGGCTTCCGGGGCTGGGGCATTCCCGGGCCGGAGGAACGTACAGGGGAAGGAATCTCCTCACCCGTGGCGATACCCTCGCCTGTCATCCCCGCGCAGGCGTGGATCCAGAACCACGAGGGCTGGGAGGAAGAGCGCGGCGGCATCCGCGGTGCTTCACCCTACCCTGTGAGCGGCTATGGATCCCAGGCTCCGCTGCGCGGCCCCGGGATGACACCCCCCGTTCCACCTCGTCATGGCCGGGCTTGTCCCGGCCATCCATGCCTTCAACCTGTGGAAAGACGTGGATGCCCGGCACAAGGCCGGGCATGACGACAGAGAGTCATTCTGCCGGTCCTGGGGACCGGACCGGCCGGAGCGAAGCGGAGGGGAAGGGAATCCGCTCACGCCCCGCCTGTGCCCGGCGCGGGAAGCAGAATCCCCTACCCCAGCGCCTCCGCCACGGCCTTGCCAGTCGCCTCCGTACCGGCATTGCCGCCGAGGTCGCGGGTGCGCAGGGTGCGCTCGCTTAAGGTATCTTCGATGGCCTGAACGATGGCGGCCGCAGCTTCTGTCTCCCCAAGATGCTCCAGCATCATGGCCCCGGCCCA
>DASQTM010000356.1:0-2781 GCA_035641875.1 Microvirga sp.
TTCATGGGCGCGAGCGTCGCCTACGTCACCGCCAATGCAGGGCTCGACGTCGTTCTCATCGACCGGGACATGGAGGCGGCCGAGAAGGGCAAGGCCCATTCCCACAAGCTCATGACCGATCAGGTCATGAAGGGCCGCGCCAAGACCGCGGACCGGGACGCGCTGCTCGCGCGCATCACGCCCTCGGCCGATTACGGCGACCTCGCCGATTGCGATCTCGTCATCGAAGCCGTGTTCGAGGATCCCAAGGTGAAGGCCGAGGTGATCGGGAAGGTGGAGGCGGCGATCCGCCCGGATTGCATCTTCGCCTCCAACACCTCGACCCTGCCGATCTCCGGGCTGGCCAAGAATTCGAAGAATGCGGGCCAGTTCATCGGCATCCATTTCTTCTCGCCGGTCGAGAAGATGATGCTGGTCGAGATCATCATGGGAAAAGAGACCGGCGAAAAGGCGCTCGCCACCGCGCTCGACTATGTGCGGGCCATCAAGAAGACGCCGATCGTGGTCAACGATTCCCGCGGCTTCTTCGCCAATCGCTGCGTGCTGGCCTATATCCTCGAAGGCCACCTCATGCTCACCGAGGGCGTGCCCGCGTCGATGATCGAGCAGGCGGGCAAGCAGGCGGGCATGCCGGTCGGCCCGCTCTCTCTCAACGATGAGGTCGGCGTCGATCTCGGCCTCAAGATCCTCAGAGCCACCAAGGCGCAGCTCGGCGAGGCCGCCATCGTGCCGGAGCAGGAACAACTGCTCACCCGCCTCGTGGAGCATGAGGGCCGATTGGGCCGCAAGAACAAGAAAGGGTTCTACGATTATCCGGACAGCGGCCAGAAGCGCCTGTGGCCGGGCCTGAAGGATCTGCAGGTGAACCCGGCGGCGGCCGAGCTCATCGATATGCAGGAGCTGAAGCAGCGGCTTCTGGTGACGCAGGCTCTTGAGGCCGCGCGCACCTTCGAGGAAGGCGTCGTCACCGATCCGCGCGAGGCCGATGTGGGCTCCATCCTGGGCTTCGGCTTTGCGCCCTATACGGGCGGCGCCCTGTCCTACATCGACTTCATGGGCGCGAAGGCCTTCGTGGAACTGTGCCAAACGCTGCAGGCCAAGCACGGCGACCGGTTCGCTCCGCCGAAGATGCTCCTCGACATGGCGGCCTCCGGCGAAACCTTCTACGGCCGCGCAGCGGCGAAGCAGGCGGCGTAAGAGAAACGGATTTCACACCCAAGCGCGACCTGCTCTCCTCCCCCTTGTGGGGAGGAGGTGGAGGTGGGAGTGTGAGCGAGAGCCTATCAGCGTGTGGCGCTCGCCCCCCACCCTGGCCCTCCCCACAAGGGGGAGGGAAAAGGGGGCGTGGTTCCGCACCATGGATTCCCTTCCCCTCCGCTGCGCTCTGGCCGGTCCGGTTCGAAGAACCGGCAAAATGACATTGAGGGTGTAGGTACAGGTGTCATCCCGCCGATCCTTTGGATCGGACCGGCGAGCCGAAGGCGAGGGAAGGGGATCCATGGAGTTGAAGGGCTTGACCGTGGTGTCCCGTGCCCTCACGACGTGCGAGCCGGGAACGACAAAAAGGAGCCTCCCCGATGAAACAGTACTTTGCCCTGCTGGCGGCCTACAATGCGTGGTGCAACGAGCGCCTTTACGATGCCGCCGCGCAACTGTCCGATGCGGATTACCGCGCGGATCGCGGGGCGTTCTTCCGTTCGCTTCACGGCACGCTCAACCACATCCTCGCGGCTGATCGGATCTGGATGAAGCGCTTCACGGGCGAGGGCGAGGCGCCGAATCGCCTTGACGCAGTTCTCTTCCATGAACTGGCCGACCTGCGCCAGGCGCGGCAGGCGGAGGACAGGCGGATCGTGCGATACGCCGATGGCTTGTCCCAGAAGGATCTGGACGGAACGATCAGCTACTTGACCGTGGTCAACCCGAGCCCAGTCACGCAGCCCCTGGCGCCTGCGCTGATCCATGTCTTCAATCACCAGACCCATCATCGCGGGCAGGCTCACTGCGTCCTGACAGGCCTGGGCGTCGAGGCTCCATCGTTCGATCTCGTGCTGTTCCAGCGCGAAACCGGCCTGGGCATGGCATGAACCTCTGGCTGCGCCTGCTTCACCTGATCCTCGCCAGCTTCGTCCGACGGAGGCTCGATCCGGCGCGGGACGTGTCGCGACTCGCTTTCCGGGTCTGGCCGCACGATCTCGACACATCCCTGCATATGAACAACGGCCGCTACTGGACCCTTATGGATCACGGCCGCGCCGACATCATGATCCGCTCCGGCCTGTGGCGGCCCATCCTCAAGCATGGCTGGGTGCCCCTGGTGGGCGCGGGGCAGATCCGCTTCAGGCGGGAACTCAGGCCCTTTCGCTTCTTCACTCTGGAGACCCGCATCCTCACCTGGTCGGAGGGCCATGTGGTGATGGAGCACCGGCTCCTGTCGAAGGCCAGGGACGGAAGCCCGATCCTCAACGCCATCGCCCTCGTCCGGGCAGGGATCTACGACCGCCGCAAGAAGCGCTACGTCCCCATGAGCCGCCTGCTCGAAGAGATCGGCCTGAAGGCCGAGCCGCCGCAGGCCTCGCCGGAAGTCGAGGCCTTTCTGAGGGCGGAAGAGACATTGAAGAGCGCCGCCTGACCGTTCGAAGGCGCAGGTGAGGGCCGAGGGCGAGCCGACCCCATTCGCGAGGCGAAGAGCTGGGTGCGAACCCCCGCCCTTCGCCTCGCGGTGGATCACGCGATCAGGTAGCCGTTCTGCACATCCCATGCGATGGTCGGGGCGGGGTT
>DASQTM010000357.1:0-2079 GCA_035641875.1 Microvirga sp.
GAGCGGGTCGGCGGGCGGGTCTCCGCCGAGGTGGTTCTGTCGGGTCCCGGCCTGTTTCGCCTTGCCAAGGCGGTCGCCGCGCACCGCTGCGTGGAGTGCCCCTTCACGATGCCCAACGACGTTCTCGACGCCGCCCGGGACGGGAATGACATCGCCCGCACCGCTCTGGATCTCTTCGCCCGGTTCCTCGGGCGGTTCGCCGGCGATCTGGCGCTCACCTTCGAAGCTTCCGGCGGGGTGTTCATCGCGGGCGGCATCGCGCCGCGCATGGTCGACATCCTCGGGGCCGGGGGCTTCCGGGACGCCTTCGACCGCAAGGCCCCGCACGACGCCTGGGCCAGGACCGTGCCGGTCTTCGTCATCGTCAATCCCGAGCCTGCCCTCCAGGGCCTCGCCGCCCTGGTGTCGGAACCGGCGCGCTTCGTGTTTGCATCGCAAGGGTGGCGGGCGGTCTGAATAACCTGCTCGATCAAGCCATCATCAGCTCGCAGCCATCATCGGAATCATGAGAACAGAACAGATCGCCCTTTCGCCGCTGGCTCCCGGAGCAAGCCTTTCCCTCACGGTTCAGCGCTTCGGAGCGGCTGGGGCGCGTCCACAGGTCTACGTTCAGGCGTCCCTGCACGCCGACGAAATCCCCGGCATGCTCGCCGCCCATCACCTGCGCGAGCGTCTCCTGGCGCTTGAGGCGGAGGGCCGGATCGCCGGCGAGATCGTCCTGGTGCCTGCGGCCAATCCCATCGGCCTCGCGCAGCGGGTGCTGGGCGACCATATCGGCCGCTTCAACCTGGCGGACGGGGTCAACTTCAACCGCGGCTATCCGCATCTGGTCCCGAAGGCCGCCGAGCGCATCGAAGGCGGGCTGACCGACGACGGGGAGGCGAATCTGCGCCTGATCCGTGAGGCCCTGCGGGCCGAGCTCGACGCCTGGGAGACCGGCAACCCGGCCGACGTCATGAAGAAGGCCCTGCTCACCCTGGCCATCGAGGCCGATTGGGTGCTCGACATGCATTGCGACTCGGAGGCGGTGGCGCATCTCTACACCCATACCCGCTCAGGTGAAGCGTTCGCCCCGCTCTCCGCGCTGCTGGGCGCTCATGCCTATCTGCTGGCGGAGGAATCGGGAGACGAGCCCTTCGACGAGGCCTGCAGCCGCCCCTGGGCCGAGCTGGCGGACCGCTTCCCCGACCATCCGATCCCGTTCGGCTGCCATTCTGCCACCCTGGAGTTCCGGGGCGAGCGGGATGTGAGCCACGAGCTGGCCCGGGCCGACGCGGCGGCCATCCTCGGTTTTCTGACCCTGCGCGGCGCGGTTGCGGGCGAGCCCCCCGCGGCGCCCGAACCCCTCTGCGGGCCGACCCCGCTCGCCGCCTCCGAACCCGTCACGGCTCCGGCCACGGGAATCGTGGTGTTCCGGGCCGATGTGGGGGACCGGGTGAAAACCGGCGATGTGATCGCCGAGATCGTCGATCCGCATACGGGATTTACGACCGAAGCTCAGGCGGGCACCGACGGCGTCATGTTCGCCCGGGTCCTGCTGCGCTTCGCCACTCAAGGAATGCGCCTCGCCAAGGTGGCGGGAACCAACGCCACCCGCACCGGCAAGCTGCTCAGCGCTTGAGGATGCCACGCATGCGAAAGGCCGCCCTTGCGAGCGGCCTTTCCATTGTCGGTTCCACGGCCCCGAAGAGCCGCCCTTCTTGTGCGTTACGCACCGATCTCAGCAGAGGCCAAGATCCAGGTCGCGGCAACCGGGGACGACAGGTTAAGACAATGAGACACTGGATCACCTCCTTTCGTTGTTGACGGGAAACCCCCATATGGGGTGAGAAGACTTGAACGAAAGAGGGGCGCTCTGCGGGGCGACGCCCCTGGCGGCCTCCGAGCCCGTCAAGGCTCCAGACACCGGCATCGTGGTGTTCCACGCTCAGGTAGGCGACCGGGTGGGGGTCGCAAAGTCGAAGCTCCATGCTCCATCCAGAAATAGCGCCACCGATACAGCGCCTCCCTCAGCGAGTCCTCACCCAGTCGCACCACCCCCACCCCGCAAGGGGAGGGAACAGGCAGCGTTGCTCTTAC
>DASQTM010000358.1:0-4605 GCA_035641875.1 Microvirga sp.
GGACCGGATACGGGTCTCATCAACGAACGCGCCCGCGCCGTGGCCGAGCGCTCGGTGGACGATCCAGCCGATCCGTTCCAGATGATCCGCATCGACGGCGACGACATCGCTTCCGATCCTGGGCGGCTGGCGGACGAGGCCGGGACCATCGGGCTTTTCGGGGGCCGGCGCGCGATCTGGATCAAGTCCACCTCCCGCAACCTCGCGCCCGCCATCGATGTGGTGCTCAAGGGCGAGCTGCAGGATACGGTGATCATCGTTGAAGGCGGGGATCTGCAAAAGTCCTCGCCTCTGCGCACCCTCTGCGAGCGCTCCCAGCGGGCGCTGGCCCTGCCCTGCTATGGCGACACGGGCCGCGATCTCGGCGCCGTGGTCGACGAGGCCCTGAAGAATGGCGGCTTTTCGATTGCACGGGAGGCGCGGGCAGCCCTGCTCGCCGGTCTCGGCGGCGATCGCCTCGCCACCCGGGGCGAGTTGTCGAAGCTCATGCTCTATGCCCATGGACAGCGGGAGATCACCCTGGAGGACGTGGATGCGATCATGAGCGACGTGTCGAGCCTCGCCATGGATGCGGTGGTGGATGCGGCCTTTGCGGGCGAGGGCGCCGGGCTCGAGACCGGCTCCCGACGCCTGGCCGCCGAGGGGGTGAACGCCTCGGTCCTGCTCGGCGCGGCCCTCCGACACGCCCTGATGCTGCTCACCGCCCGCCTCGCGGTGGAGGAAGGCCGCTCGATCCCGGCCGTGATGGAGACCCTGCGGGCCCTGCATTTCCGCCGCAAGCCCCTGGTCGAGCGGCATCTCCAGCGCTGGACCAGCGCCAGCCTCAAGGACGCCATCGGGTTGATTCAGGCGAGCCTCCTCCAGACCCGCCGCCTCGCCGCTCTTGCCGATGCCATCGCGGCCAAGACCCTGCTCGACCTGGCGCGGACGGCGCGGCGCTAAGACTAAGTCCCACTACGCCCCAACCATCTCAGGTGAGGAGGAGCAAGAGGCGAGATCCCTATCTGGAGCTCGTAACCTCTGCTCGCCATTGAACAAATCTTTGATCGATAATCGGTGTAAGTTTGTCGAAGGTTTCCCAATTGTCCGGCACTTCATAGAGCGACGCTGTATTTGGTAACGTCTGTTCATAATCTCTCAGATAAGGACTAGCAGATTCCTCCGCTTCACTCGCGTCGTAGTAGCTTTTTGCAAAAAAGTTACCTTCCTCGTTGAGATCCTCGTCGAGAAACTTCCCGTCGCAATTGTGCATGAACCACTGGGTAGGCGTGATTGATCTCGAACGAAGCCGTTCAAGTTCGCCTGAGCTTAGGTCTGTATGAATTCTACCAAGGAGATCTCTGAAAGCGGCCCAAGCCAAGAACATCGCAATGTGGGTCGCGCCCGCAGATGGATCGAGGTCTTCCGGAAAGTCACCACCGTAATGCCATGAGGCATCGTCAAATTTCATGATCTCTTCTCATCAGGAAGGCAGACAGCGACCTGTCAGGACGCTGTCACCTTACGCGATATGAAGTTACGGATTCAACCGCCGGCACAACCCGTCGAGCTGTTCCAGGGTCTTGTAGCGGATGCGCAGTTCCCCGCCGTGGCCCTTGTGGTCGATAGCGACCGTGAGCCCGAGCACATCCTGCAAGGCCCGTTCGAGCGCCCGCGTGTCAGGGTCCTTTTCAGCCCTTGGCTTGGCTGATTTCGTCTCGAGCCTGGGCATAGCCTGTTCGGTCTGGGCGATTTCCTCCACCTGGCGCACGCTGAGGCCCTCGTCGAGAACCTTCTTGGCCACCGCGACTGGGTCTCCAACCGCCAGGAGGGCGCGTCCGTGGCCGGCGGTGAGCTTACGCTCGACTAGGAGGGCTTTCACCGGAGGCGGCAGGTCGCCGAGGCGCATCATGTTGGCGATGTGGCTGCGGCTCTTGCCGATGATCTTGGAGAGGTTCTCCTGGGTATAGGAGAACTCGGCCATGAGGCGCGAATAGCCCTCCGCCTCCTCGATCGGGTTGAGGTCGGCGCGCTGGACGTTCTCGAGAATAGCGTATTCGAGGGAGGTCTTGTCGTCGATGTCGACCACCACCACCGGCACCTCGTGCAGGCCCGCCTTCTGGGCCGCGCGCCAGCGGCGCTCGCCGGCGACGATTTCGTAGGAATCGGTTTTGCTGCCCACAGGCCGAACCACGATGGGCTGGATGATGCCCCTGTCCTTCACGGACTGGGTCAGTTCCTGCAACTCGCTGTCTTCGAAGGCCTTGCGCGGATTGCGCGGGTTGGGCCGGAGGAACTCGACCGGGATCTTCTTCTGTCCCCCGCGCGCCCGCTCGATGACGCCGATCTCGTCGCCGACCTCGCCGATGAGAGCCGCCAGACCGCGCCCCAGGCGTGACTTGCCTTCTTCTGCCATTGTTTTTGTCTCGACTGTTTTTACGCGGCGCGCAGAGCGCGCTCGCGCTGAATGACTTCGGATGCCAAACGGAGATAAGCCTGCGAGCCGGCGCACTTCAAATCATACAGCAGCACCGGCTTGCCGTGGGACGGCGCTTCCGACACGCGGACGTTGCGCGGGATCATGGTCTCATAGACCTTGCTGCCCATGAACTGGCGCACGTCGGCTACCACCTGCCCCGACAGATTGTTGCGCGGGTCGAACATGGTCAGGACGATGCCGTGAATCGTCAGCTCCGGGTTGAGCGCCGTCCGCACCTGCTCCACCGTTTTGAGCAGCTGGCTAAGACCTTCCAGAGCGAAAAATTCGCATTGCAGAGGCACCAGAACCGCGTCAGCTGCAGTCGAGGCATTGATGGTCAAAAGATTGAGCGAAGGCGGGCAATCAATCAAAATATAGGTAAAGGGTTCTGTTACCTGCTGCGCCGCTAAAGCCTGGATCGCCGACCGCAGCCGGTGCGAGCGGTTTCGCTCGTTGGCGATCTCAAGTTCGACCCCGAGCAGGTCGAGAGTCGATGGCGCGACGAAGAGATTGGGCACCGCCGTCTCGGTGATCGCCTCCGTTAGGGACGAGGCGCCGGCCAATACGTGATAGGTCGAGATCCGGCGGCTTTTGCGGTCGATGCCGAGCCCGGTCGAGGCATTGCCCTGCGGATCGAGATCAAGGATGAGCACCTTCTCGCCGATGGCCGCAAGCGCGGTTCCCAGGTTGATCGCCGTTGTGGTCTTGCCGACGCCGCCCTTCTGGTTGGCGAGCACCAGAATGCGCGGCTTGGCCGGACGCGCTCCTGCTTCGGATCCGCTGCGATCGGTCATCATGAGTGGCTCTCGATGGAGGTTATGCGAAGGATCCTGGCCTCGGAATCGGTCCGGCTTGGCAGGATGTCTGCCGTGAATGTCCATCTTTTCCGAGCCTCGGTCAATTCAATCTCCGCATCGCGCCCCTTGGGAAAAACCCCGATCGCGCCGGCCTTCAGCAACGGCTCGGTCCACTCCAGCAGCAGGGGCAGCGCCGCCAGGGCCCGGGCGGAGACCACGTCCGCCTGTCCGGTGAAGCCGGGAATGACGGTCTCAAGCCGGGCCTCATGGATCGTGGCGGACACGCCGGCGAGGCGGGTGATGTGGCGGAGGAAGGCGCATTTGCGTGAATTGCTCTCCACGAGATGCACCTTCAGCCCCCTCTCCGACCCTGCGATGGCGAGCACGAGACCGGGAAACCCGGCTCCGGAACCGAGGTCGAGCCATGTTTGGGCGTCCGGTGCGAGGTCGAGCAACTGGAGCGAGTCGACGATATGCCGGTCCCAGATCTGGTCTAGGGTCGCCGGCCCAACCAGGTTCTTGATCGCCTGCCAGCGGCGAAGCTCGCGCTCCATCAGCTCGAGCTTCTCTTTTGTTTCACGTGAAACATCGATGGCGGCAGCGGGAGCCTTCATGATGCGATCGCATCAAGATCACGGCCCCGGCTCGAAGCCTTCCTGGCATGAGCCGCCAGAAGGGTGAGAGCCGCCGGGGTGATGCCCTCGATCCGGGCCGCTTGCCCCAGGGTCTTCGGCCTCACCAAGTCGAGCTTCGACTTGATCTCATTGGACAGGCCGGGAAGCGCCTGAAAGTCCAAGGCTTCCTCCAGCACGATGCTCTCGTCGCGCCGATAGGCGGCGATATCCGCCTGCTGTCGGTCGAGATAGACAGCATAGGTGGCGTCCGTCTCCAGGCGCTCCTTCACCCCTGCACGCACGGGAGCAAGCGCAGGCCAGACCCGGGCGAGGTCGCTCCAGCCGACGCCCGGGTAGGACAGGAGCTGGTAGGCGCTGCGCCGGATGCCGTCCTGGTTCAGCTCCAGCCCATGCCGGGCAGCCTCCTGCGGAGTGAGGTTGAGAGCGTGCAGCCGCTGCCGGATTTCGCGGATCTCGTGCCGGGTTTGGTGGAAATGCGCCTCACGCCGGGAGCCGACGCAGCCGATCTCCAGCCCTTTGCCGGTGAGGCGCTCGTCCGCGTTGTCGATGCGCAGGCTCAGGCGGTACTCGGACCGAGAGGTGAACATGCGGTAGGGCTCGCTCACTCCGCGGGTGACGAGATCGTCGATCAGCACCCCGATATAGGAATCGGCCCGGTCGAACACCGTATTCTCCTGGCCCGCGGCGCGCCGGGCGGCATTGATGCCGGCGACAA
>DASQTM010000359.1:0-2121 GCA_035641875.1 Microvirga sp.
CGTCGAGCAGGCGATCAGGCACGATAAGGCCGTGCGCATCGGGGCCAACTGGGGCTCCCTCGATCAGGAGCTGCTCACCCATCTGATGAACCAGAACGCGGCCTCGGCCCGCCCGCGCGACATGCGCTGGGTCACCCGCGAGGCGATGATCCAGTCGGCCCTGCTCTCGGCTGCCCGCGCGGAGGAGATCGGCCTCGGACGCGACCGGATCATCCTGTCGGCCAAGGTTTCGGCCGTGCAGGACCTGATCGCGGTCTACCAGGATCTCGCCCGCCGTTCCGATTATGCGATCCATCTCGGCCTGACCGAGGCCGGCATGGGTTCGAAGGGCATCGTGGCCTCGTCGGCCGCCATCGGCATCCTGCTCCAGCAGGGCATCGGCGACACGATCCGCTTCTCCCTGACGCCGGAGCCCGGCGGTGACCGGACCCTGGAGGTGAAGACGGCCCAGGAGCTGCTCCAGACCATGGGGTTTCGCACCTTCGTGCCCCTGGTGGCTGCATGTCCGGGATGCGGGCGCACCACCTCCTCGGTGTTCCAGGAGCTGGCGC
This sequence comes from Microvirga sp., assembly GCA_035641875.1. Classification (GTDB taxonomy): domain Bacteria; phylum Pseudomonadota; class Alphaproteobacteria; order Rhizobiales; family Beijerinckiaceae; genus Microvirga. The sequence goes on from DASQTM010000359.1 coordinate 552, forward strand.
GCGACATCCAGACCTGGATCTCCACCTCCATGCCGGAATGGCGCCGCACCCATCCGGGCGTCGAGAACCTGAACGTGGCCGTGATGGGCTGCATCGTGAACGGGCCGGGAGAATCGAAGCACGCTAATATCGGCATCTCGCTTCCCGGCACCGGCGAGCAGCCGGCTGCCCCGGTCTTCATCGACGGGAAGAAGGCCATGACCCTGCGCGGGCCGACCCTCGCCCAGGACTTCCAGAAGATTGTCATCGACTACATCGACAAGAACTATGGTCAGCCCGGTCGCGATGCCGCCGAATGAGGCGGCAAGCTGGACCATGGAACCTTGAGAGAAATTCCGTTTTAAGCTCAGGCGCGATGTGCTAGAAGCCCGCCGCGCCGGCAATGACGGCCGCTGCGCTCACCGAAGACAAGCATTGGATCAAAGGTGCATCTCACTTTCAGGTCCGGCGCTAGAGAAGGGCCGCCCTTCGTCGATTGCAGAGTGACTTGAACAAGGGCCGTCCGCGGGCACATCCGCAAAGAAAAGCACCCATGGCAGAACAGCACGCCGTCGTCCCCGGACATGCGGATTCCGCAGTCCCTGAGGCTACCCTTCCCGAAAGCCACCACAAGGCGAGCTTCTGGACCCTGACCCTTGGCGCCATCGGCGTGGTCTATGGCGATATCGGGACCAGCCCTCTCTATGCCATGCGCGAGACGGTGGCAGCCGCCACCGGAGGGCACCATGGCGTCCCGGTGGACCTGACCCGTGAACTGGTGATCAGCATCCTGTCCCTGCTGCTCTGGGCGCTGATCCTCACGGTCACCGTCAAATACGTTATTCTGCTGCTGCGGGCCGACAACAAGGGCGAAGGCGGCTCCCTGACGCTGGTGGCCCTGACGCAGCTGGCGCTTGGGCGTCGAAGCCTGCCCGTGCTCGTGATGGGCATGGCCGGAGCGGCCCTGTTCTATGGCGACGCCGCCATCACGCCGGCCATCTCCGTGCTCTCCGCCCTGGAAGGCCTGAAGCTCGTCGCCCCCTCCTTCGAGAGCTATGTTCTGCCCGGTGCGCTGGTGATCCTCATCGGTCTGTTTGCCGTCCAGAGCCGCGGCACCGGGAAGGTGGCGGCCTTCTTCGGACCCCTCACGCTTCTGTGGTTCGTCACCATGGCCGGCCTCGGCCTTCTCCACATCGCGGACGATTGGGAGGTTCTGCTCGCCTTCAACCCGTATTACGGCGTGTCCTTCCTGGTCACCCACCCCGGAACCGCCTTCGCGATTCTCGGAAGCGTGTGCCTTGCGGTGACCGGAGCGGAGGCGCTCTATGCGGATCTGGGCCATTTCGGCCGCAAGCCCATCCGCATGGCCTGGGGAACGGTGGTCTTTCCGGCCCTTGCCCTGAACTATCTCGGCCAGGGCGCCCTCGTCCTGTCGAACCCCGAGACGATCGCGAACCCGTTCTTCCTGCTGGCGCCTCCATGGCTGCTTCTGCCGCTCGTCATCCTGGCGACGCTCGCGACCATCGTCGCAAGCCAAGCCGTGATTACCGGCGCCTTCTCGCTGACCCGGCAGGCGATCCAGCTCGGTATC
>DASQTM010000360.1:0-7005 GCA_035641875.1 Microvirga sp.
CGAGCGCGATGGCGCCGGACACGCTGGCCAACAGGCCGCAGCGGTGATTCCAGCCGAGTGAAGCGATGAAGATCGGGAGCGGCGCAATGAACGACAACATCATCGCAAGCAGCGATCCCGTGATCACCACTGCGAAGAGGAGCGCGGAGGCAAGGCCCGCGCCGATGCCGATGGCCAGAACGTTCATGGTCTCGCTGTCCCGCTGCTCGCCGGCAGGGTTAGGGGCGTTCTGAGCCCCAACTGGCCCGGCGGAGTTTCACCGTCGGGCGGTCTGGAAGGGAGACGGGCCGCACGGGGCGGCCCGTCAGTCTTCGTTAGCGGATCACGTAGGGCAGCAGGCCCAGGAAGCGGGCGCGCTTGATCGCCTGGGCGAGCTCACGCTGCTTCTTGGCCGAGACGGCCGTGATGCGCGAAGGAACGATCTTGCCGCGCTCGGAGATGTAGCGCGAGAGCAGCTTCGTGTCCTTGTAGTCGATCTTCGGGGCGTTGGGACCCGAGAACGGGCAGGTCTTGCGACGACGGAAGAAGGGACGACGGCCGCCGCCGGCAGCGCCACCAGTAGCACCAAATGCCATGATTAAGCCTCCTCGCCTTCGCCGCCGTCAAAGCCGGTGTCGCGCTCGCGGCGCTCCCGGTCCTTGCGCTCGTCGCGGTCGCGCTTCTGCATCATCACGGACGGCTCGGTCTCGAGCTCCTCCACGCGGATGGTCATGAAACGAAGGATGTCTTCGTTGATGCGCATCTGACGCTCCATCTCGGCCACCGCAGGGGCGGGGGCGTTGAGGTTGAACATCGTGAAATGCGCCTTGCGGTTCTTCTTGATGCGGTAGGCGAGGGACTTCACGCCCCACATCTCAGTCTTCTCGATCGCGCCGCCATTCTGCTCGATGACGCCCTTGTACTGGTCGACCATGGTCTCGACCTGCTGCGGGGTGACATCCTGGCGAGCCATGAAGATATGCTCATAGAGAGGCATAATGGGCCTTTCTCAGGTTTGAGGTTCAGGCCTCGGCACGGTTCGTGAACGGTGTCTCGGCCGGTTTCGCGCGTCCGATCGGCGCCAAGCCCTTCGAGCCTGCAAGGCCCGAGCGATTGTCGAAGGCGGAGACACGGGACGACGGGTTCGCAAAAACCCTGCATGGCCAAGCCACACCGTCCGTTCAGCCCCCGGCCGGAGCGAACGCGAAGCGGGGGCTATAATCGGTTTCTCGCACGAATGCAACGCGTCATCCGAGTTTTGCGATTTTCATGCGACAAATGCTAAATTCAGAGCAGCGTTCGTCATGCGATAAATGCGAAACGTCCGACAGCCCTGAAGAATCTTGGCAAAAAAGGCCCATGAAAGCTCCTCCTCTTCGCCTTGGCGTCAATATCGACCACGTCGCGACCGTGCGGAACGCCCGGGGCGGCCCCCATCCCGACCCGATCCGGGCCGCGCATCTGGCGGTGCTCGCCGGGGCCGACGGCATCACGGCCCATCTGCGCGAGGACCGGCGCCATATCCGAGACCAGGATATGGAGCGCCTCAAGCGCCAGCTCTTCGTGCCGCTCAATTTCGAGATGGCCGCCACCTCCGAGATGGTCGGGATCGCCACGCGGCTTCACCCGCACGCGTCCTGCCTGGTGCCCGAGAAGCGGGAGGAGCGCACCACCGAGGGCGGGCTCGACATCATCGGCGGCCATTCCCATCTGCGTCCGATCATCCGGGAGCTGAAGGGCGAGGGTATCCGGGTGTCGCTGTTCGTGGAGCCGGAAACCGAGGTCATGGACGCCGCCTGCGACCTTGGGGCCCCTGTGGTCGAGCTTCATACGGGCACCTATTGCGAGGCCGTGGCCCAGGGGGACGAGCCCAGGATCGCCCACGAGCTGGAGCGCCTGCGCCGCGCCGCCGCTCATGGGGCGACGATCGGCCTGGAGATCCACGCCGGGCATGGGCTTACCTTGGACTCGGTCGGCCCCGTCGCCGCCATCCCGCAGATCATGGAACTTAACATCGGCCATTCCCTTATCGGCGAAGCGATCTTCATGGGGCTCGACGAGGCTGTGCGCGCCATGCGGGCCGCCATGGACGAGGGGCGGGCGCAGGCGGCGGCATGATTCTGGGCATCGGGTCTGATCTCTGCGACATCCGCCGCATCGAGAAATCGATCGAGCGCTTCGGTGACCGTTTCACCCACCGCATCTTCACCGAGGGCGAGCGGGCGAGGAGCGACCGCCGGGCCGCCCGCGTCCCCTCCTATGCCCGGCGCTTCGCCGCCAAGGAGGCCTGTTCCAAGGCCCTCGGCACCGGATTGCGTCAAGGGGTGTTCTGGCGCGACATGGAAGTGGTCAATTTAGCCAGCGGCCGCCCGACCATGCGCCTCGCCGGCGGAGCGCTGGAGCGGCTCAAGGCCATGACTCCCGAGGGTCACGAGGCTGTGATCCATGTCTCCCTGACCGACGATCCGCCCATGGCGCAGGCCTTCGTAGTCATCGAGGCGCGCCCCATAAAGTAGACCGGCCGCGTTGCGGTCGGACGCGCCATAGGCTAGACCGCCGCCAAGATGTCGGACGGCTGACAGCGTTCCCGAATTCCTCAAGGATAGGTCATCGAAGTGAGCGACAATGCCAAGCAATACGTGGGTAGCACCGTGAAGAATGACGAAGGCGGCCTCTGGGAGACCATCAAGGTCATCATCCAGGCTCTTCTGATCGCGGTCGTCGTGCGCACCGTGCTGTTCCAGCCCTTCAATATCCCGTCGGGCTCCCTCATCCCGACCCTGCTGATCGGCGACTACCTGTTCGTCTCGAAATATTCCTACGGATATTCGAAGCACTCGATTCCCTTCAGCCCGCCCGTGTTCTCCGGCCGCCTCATGGGGTCCGAGCCGAAGCGGGGCGATATCGCGGTGTTCAAGCTGCCGAAGGACAACTCGACCGATTACATCAAGCGGGTAATCGGCCTGCCGGGCGACAAGATCAAGGTCATCGGTGGCGTGCTGCACATCAACGGGAAACCGGTTCAGCGCCAGCAGGCGGAGGATTACCAGACCGTGGACGAATGGGGACGCCCGACTGCAGTTCCCCGCTACCGGGAAACCCTTCCTGATGGCGCGGCCTATTATACGATCGAGCTCAAAGGCGACAGGGGCTACTACGACAACACCGATGAATATACGGTGCAGCCCGGCCACTACTTCATGATGGGCGACAACCGGGACAACTCGACGGATTCAAGAGACGCAAGCGTCGGGCAGGTTCCGGCCGAGAACCTCGTGGGCCGCGCCGAGATCATCTTCTTCTCCATCGACGAGCAGGCATCCCTGTGGCGTCCCTGGGAGTGGCCGCACCGGATCCGCTGGAACCGCATCTTCGAACGGATCCGCTAAGCCCGTGGCCCGCCGTAAGCCGAACCGCGACGAACTCTTGAAGAAGATCGGCTACAGCTTTGAGAAGGCTGAACTTCTCGACGAGGCTCTGACCCATGTGAGCGCCCCGCAACCGGGCGGGCAGAGCTATCAGAGGCTGGAGTTTCTCGGCGACCGGGTGCTGGGGCTCGCCATCGCCGAGACGCTCCACAGGACCTTTCCCGGCGCTCCCGAGGGAGAGCTTTCCCGGCGGCTGGCGGAACTCGTGCGGCGGGAGAGCTGCGCCGAGGTCGCCGCCTCCTGGGACGTGGGGCCCTATATCAAGCTTGGCGCGGGCGAAGCCCATGCGGGCGAGCGGCGCAACCCGGCCATCCTGGCGGACGTGTGCGAGGCGATCATCGGCGCCGTCTTCCTGGACGGCGGCTACGGGGCCGCAAAAGCCCTCGTCGAACGCTCCTTCCAGGATCTGCTCGCGGCGCCGAGACGTCCCTTGCGCGATCCGAAAAGCGCCCTGCAGGAATGGGCCCAAGGGCGGGGGCTCCCGCCGCCGACCTACGCCATCGTCGAGCAGAAGGGCCCCGATCACGCCCCGAAGTTCCGGGTAGTGGTGAGGGTGAAAGGCGCGGAAAGCGAATTCGGGCTTGGAACATCGCGGCGGATCGCGGAACAGGCGGCGGCCCGAAGCCTTCTCCTACGAGAGGGTGTCTGGACGGAGGAAGAGCATGGCGTCGCCTGAGGATACCAACACCAAAGCCGGTTTCGTGGCTCTCATCGGCGCGCCCAATGCCGGCAAGTCGACCTTGCTCAACTCGCTCGTCGGGTCCAAGGTCTCCATCGTCTCGCGCAAGGTCCAGACCACCCGGGCGCTGGTGCGCGGCATCGCCATCGAGGGCGAGGCGCAGATCGTGTTCGTGGACACGCCCGGCATCTTCAAGCCGAAGCGCCGCCTCGACCGGGCCATGGTCACCTCCGCCTGGGGCGGGGCAGGGGATGCGGACATCATCGCCCTCCTGCTCGACGTGCGCAAAGGAATCGACGAGGAAGCCGAAGCGATCCTCGAAAAGCTCCCCGAGCTCAAGCAGGCGAAAGTCCTCATCCTCAACAAGATCGACCTGATCGAGCGCTCGAGGCTCCTGGAGCTGGCGGCAAAGCTCAATGAGAAGGTGCCCTTCGCCCATACCTTCATGATCTCGGCCCTGAAAGGCGACGGCATCGACACCCTGCGGCGTCAGCTCGCCGCCATGATGCCGGAGGGGCCCTGGCTCTATCCGGAGGACCAGATCTCCGATGCGCCGCTTCGGATGCTGGCGGCCGAGATTACCCGCGAGAAGATCTACGAGCGCCTGCATGAGGAGCTGCCCTACCAGTCCACCGTCGAGACGGATCAGTGGCAGCCCCGCCCGGACGGCTCCGTGCGCATCGAGCAGACCGTGTTCGTGGAGCGGGACAGCCAGCGCAAGATCGTGCTCGGCAAGGGCGGGCAGACCATCAAGGCCATCGGCCAGGCCGCCCGCAAGGAGATCGCCGAGATCGCCGAGGCTCCCGTGCACCTCTTCATCTTCGTGAAGGTGCGCGAGAACTGGAGCGACGATCCGGAGCGCTACCGGGAAATGGGCCTGGAATTCCCACGCGGGTGATCGGCATTGACCTGGTGAGTGTCGCGTCGGTCCCGTGAGCGTCGGGGCGGATGGCAGTTCATCCGTGCTCATCCGCCCCGCGTTCTGCCTCGGGTCGTTCCCCTGGAGCGACCGAGCCGGTAAACCTGTTCGTCGTGAGGGCGATGGTCGCGCCAGCCAAGAGGGGAAAGCCTGCCCGGCTGGCGCGTGAATGTCGCCGGATCGCCCCGCAACGATGGAAGCCTAACCCGGGCTACGTGACCGTCCAATGACAGAGCATCCCGGATTGCCCGCTTCTTGCTCAGAGCGTGCGGAAGATATGGACGTTCTGGGCATCCGGAAGGCGCTTTTGCTGAACCGAGGCGAAGTCGGCGGTGGCGTAGAGGACTTTGGCCATGACAATAGGGCCGTGGTCCATCGCCTGTGCGAGAACATAATGCCAAGCCTGGCAGCCAAGTATAGCCAAGGCTGAAAGCCGCGTAAAACATGAGTTTTTCTGCTTTTCCCGTATCGACTGGACGCAACCAGATCGGGGGTGCATGCTTTATCTTAATAAAGCGAGGCGGCAGCCTTGGTTTCGAGTAGGATCTGCCCAAAGTAAACGCATACCGGCACCGACGTCGACGTCCTGGATAGGCCATGAGCAGCCCTTCTGATCAGACGGCGCACAGACGTCTCGCAGCAATCCTCGCTGCCGATGTAGCGGGCTATTCAGACCTGATGTCCAAGGACGAGGAGGGCACCCTCACCCTCTTGCGGAAGCTGCGGCGCGAGGTGATCGAGCCCAGAATCCGCTCCCACCACGGCCGTCTGGTGAAAACGGCCGGCGACGGCTTTCTTGTGGAGTTCTCGAGCCCTGTCGAAGCCGTTCGCTGCGCCGTCAGCTTTCAGGAGGCCCTGACCGCGCTCGCGGCGACGGAGCCGGCCAAGCTCTTGCAGCTTCGAATCGGAATCAACCTCGGCGACATCATCATCGAGGAGGACGGCGACATCTATGGCGACGGGGTCAACATTGCCTCCCGTCTGGAGCAGTTGGCTTTTCCCGGGGGCATCTGCCTGTCGGGGAAAGTTTATGAAGAGGTGAGGGACAAGCTTCCTTATGATTTCAGCGACAAGGGGGAGCACCGGTTCAAGAACATTGCGCGGCCCATTAAGGTCTATTGCCTTCTTGCCGGGTCGGACGGCTCCAGCGCGTCGGGCGAGCTTCATTCGCTTCCCCTGTTGGACAGGCCCTCCATCGCGATCCTGCCTTTCACCAACATGAGCAAGGACCCCGAGCAGGAATACTTCGCCGACGGCGTGGTCGAGGACATCATCGCGGCCCTGTCGCGCTTCAGGTCCTTCTTCGTCATCGCCCGCAACTCGACCTTTGTCTACAAGAACCGCGCCGTGAGCGTGCAGCAGATCGGCCGGGAACTCGGGGTGCGGTATGTGCTCGAAGGGAGCCTAAGACGCTCGGGCCGGCGGGTCCGCATCACCGCGCAGCTCGTCGATGCTCTGACCGGCGTTCATCTCTGGGCCGAGAATTACGACGGGGTGATTGAGGATGTGTTCGACCTTCAGGATCTGATCACCGCCAGCGTCGTCGGAGCCATACAGCCTTCCATCCGGGCCGCCGAGATCGAGCGGGCAAGGCGCAAGCGGCCGGAGAGCCTTGATGCCTACGACCTCGTCATGCAGGCCCTTCCTTGTGTCTGGTCGCTGGAATATGAAGCCAACCGGGAGGCCACGCGGCTGCTCGAGAAGGCTCTTCGCCTCGATCCGACCTATCCTCTCGCTCTCTCGCTCGCAGCTTGGTGCCGGGGCAAAGGGTCGTCTATAACTGGTCGACGAATATCGCCGAGGACAGGCGCGAAACCCTGCGCCAGGCCCAGATCGCCACGGCTCTGGCTCCGGATGACCCTTTTATCCTGACCGTTCTGGCTGCGGCGCTGACGCTCACGCACGAACACCAGCGAGCCATCGCGATGCTGGATCGGGCCTTGGCGCTCGATCCCAATTCCGCCTGGGCCTGGAACCGGAGCGGCTGGCTCTATAACTAC
>DASQTM010000361.1:0-9965 GCA_035641875.1 Microvirga sp.
GCATGCGGAGCGCATCCCCCAGGCCTGCGTCGAATGCGGCAGCATTGATTCACTCGTGCCCTGCGGCCCGGGGGTGGAGCGGATCGCCGAGGAGGCGACGGAGCTGTTTCCGGACAAGCGCTGCATCGTGCTCTCCAGCGACTTTCCCGGCGGCACGGAGCGCCTGCGGACGGAACTCGCCGCCGTTGCGGCCGGGGAGTGCGACATCGTCATCGGCACGCAGCTCGTGGCCAAGGGCCACAACTTCCCGCTCCTGACCCTGGTGGGCGTGCTGGACGCGGATATCGGCCTCACCTCCGGCGATCCCAGGGCCGCCGAGCGCACCTTCCAAATGCTCCAGCAGGTCACGGGCCGCGCCGGGCGCGGCGAAAAGCCGGGCCGGGCCTTGGTCCAGACCTGGCAGCCGGACCATCCGGTCATCGCGGCCCTGGTGTCCGGGGATGCGGAGCGGTTCTACGCGGAGGAGACCCGGGTTCGCGAGATGGCGGGCCTGCCCCCCTTCGGGCGTCTGGCCTCCCTCATCGTGTCCGCCGCCGAGCGGGATGCGGCGGAGGGCCACGCCCGCGCCATGGCGCTGGTGGCCGAGCCCCCGCCCGGGGTCACGGTGCTGGGACCCGCGGAGGCGCCGCTCGCCCTGATCCGCGGCCGCTACCGCTTCCGCCTTCTGGTGAAGACCGAGCGGGAGGTGGATCTTCAGGCCTACCTGCGCGGCTGGATGACCCGCTGCCCGAAGATCCGCGGCAACACGAAGGTGTCCATCGACGTGGACCCGCAGAGCTTTTTGTAGTCGATCCACCCATTCATCGGGGAAGAGCATGCCCAAGATAGTCCACTGCATCCGCCACGGCCAATCGACCTTCAATGCCCATTTTGCCGAGACCGGCCTCGACCCGATGCACCCGGATGCGCCGCTGACCGAGCTTGGCCTCAGGCAGGCCGCCGAGCGGGCAGCGGAACTGCGCCAGTACCCTTACGAACTCGTCGTCACTTCGCCCCTGACCCGAGCCATCCAGACCACGATGGCGCTGTTCGGCGACCATCCCGCGGCCCCGCCGGTCCATGTGGAGTGCCTGCACCGGGAGCATCTCGAGAGCAGCTGCGATGTGGGCAGCGCGCCGAATCGGCTGGCCGAGGCCTTCCCGCACCTGACCTTCGAACATCTGGACGACATCTGGTGGCACAACGACGGCGAGCCCGATGAGCGCGGCTTCGTGGTGGAGCCCCCGGAGACCTTGAGCCAGCGGGTGCGGCAATTCCGGGAATGGCTCGCAAGCAGGCCGGAGGGGCTGATCGCGGTGGTCGGTCATGGCATGTTCTTCTATCACCTCACCGGCCGCCAGCTTCAGAATTGCGAGGTCGCGGTGCTGGAGCTGTGAGGCCCCCTCGGCTTGAATCGGCTCCCGGCCTGAGGTTTTAGGCTGCGCTTGGCTTAAGCTCGCCTTGCGCCTCAGAAAAACCCATGCTAGTGCACCCCCGCCTGACGGGCGGAGACGGTCCCGCTCAAGGCTCATTTCCACCGACCTGTGGGGTCTCCCGAAAGCTCCTTCCAAGGCTTCTCCGGTCCTGAAACCCGTAACTTGAGAGAGACGATTACGTGGCGCAACACGGCTCCCAAGAAGGACCCCTCCTGTCGGGCGTGGCTTTGCGCTACGCTTCGGCCATGTTCGAGCTTGCCCGGGAGGGCAATGTGGTGGACGCCGTGTCGGGCGATCTCGGCCGCTTCGATCAGATGATCCGGGGCAGCGAGGACTTGCAGCGCCTGATCCGCAATCCCATTTTCACGGCGGAGGAGCAGTCCGCTGCGGTGGGCGCTCTTCTCGACAAGGCCGGCATTTCGGGCCTTGCGGGCAATTTCATCCGCCTCGTGGCGGCCAAGCGCCGGCTCTTCGCCCTTCCCGACATGATCCGCGCCTACCAGGATCTGGTGTCGGACGCGAAGGGCATCGTCCGAGCGCAGGTGACCCTGGCAGAAGCGCCCTCGGACAAGGTTCTGAACGAAATTAAGGCGGCGCTGCGCGACGTCGCCAAGGCTGACGTCTCCGTGGACGTCAGGATCGACCCGAGCCTCATCGGCGGCCTCATCGTGAAGATGGGCTCCCGCATGGTGGATGCCTCGGTGCGCACCAAACTCAATTCCATTCGTCTAGCGATGAAAGAGGTCCGCTGATGGACATTCGAGCCGCTGAGATCTCCGCGATCCTCAAAGAGCAGATCAAGAACTTCGGCACCGAGGCTGAAGTCACCGAAGTCGGACAGGTTCTGTCCGTCGGTGACGGCATTGCCCGTTGCTACGGCCTCGACAAGGTCCAGGCCGGTGAGATGGTCGAATTCGAGAGCGGCGTGCGCGGCATGGCCCTCAACCTCGAGACCGACAATGTCGGCGTCGTGATCTTCGGTTCCGACCGCGAGATCGCCGAAGGCCAGACCGTGAAGCGCACGGGCGCCATCGTGGACGTGCCGGTGGGCAAGGGCCTGCTCGGCCGCGTCGTCGACGCGCTCGGCAACCCCATCGACGGCAAGGGTCCCATCGTCTCCACCGAGCGCCGCCGGGTGGACGTGAAGGCTCCCGGCATCATTCCGCGCAAGTCCGTGCACGAGCCCATGGCCACGGGCCTCAAGTCCATCGACGCCCTCATCCCGGTGGGCCGCGGCCAGCGCGAGCTGATCATCGGCGACCGTCAGACCGGCAAGACCGCGATCCTGCTCGACACGATCCTCAACCAGAAGCCCCTCAACCAGGGCGACGACGAATCGCAGAAGCTCTACTGCGTCTATGTCGCCGTCGGCCAGAAGCGCTCCACGGTCGCCCAGTTCGTGAAGGTTCTCGAAGAGCATGGCGCGCTGGAATACTCCATCATCATCGCGGCCACCGCTTCGGATCCGGCTCCGATGCAGTTCCTGGCGCCCTTCTCGGGCTGCGCCATGGGCGAGTTCTTCCGCGACAACGGTATGCACGCCGTGATCGTGTACGACGACCTGTCCAAGCAGGCCGTCGCCTACCGCCAGATGTCCCTGCTACTGCGCCGTCCGCCGGGCCGCGAGGCCTACCCGGGCGACGTGTTCTACCTGCACTCCCGCCTGCTCGAGCGCGCCGCGAAGCTCAACGAGAGCCAGGGCTCGGGCTCGCTCACCGCTCTGCCGGTGATCGAGACGCAGGCCAACGACGTGTCGGCCTACATCCCCACCAATGTGATCTCCATCACCGACGGCCAGATCTTCCTCGAGACGGACCTCTTCTACCAGGGCATCCGGCCTGCGGTGAACGTCGGCCTCTCCGTGTCCCGCGTGGGCTCCTCGGCCCAGACGAAGGCCATGAAGAAGGTGGCGGGCAAGATCAAGGGCGAGCTGGCGCAGTACCGCGAGATGGCGGCCTTCGCCCAGTTCGGCTCCGACCTCGACGCCACGACCCAGCGCCTCCTGAACCGCGGCTCGCGCCTCACAGAGCTCCTGAAGCAGCCGCAGTTCTCGCCGCTGAAGATGGAAGAGCAGGTTGCCGTGATCTATGCCGGCGTGAATGGCTATCTCGATGCGCTCCCGCTCAACCGCGTGCGCGCCTTCGAGGACGGCCTGCTGTCGCTGCTGCGCGGCAAGCACGCCGACATCCTGGACGCGATCCGCACGTCGAAGGACCTGTCGAGCGACTCGGAAGCGAAGCTCAAGGACGTCGTCCAGAACTTCGCCAAGTCGTTCTCGTAAGGACTCCGTTCTCGTCAGATCCCGGGTTTCCGGAGAGGTAAGGGCCGCTCGATGCCGAGCTTGAAAGACCTTCGTAACCGCATCGCCTCCGTCAAGGCGACGCAGAAGATCACCAAGGCCATGCAGATGGTGGCCGCCGCGAAGCTGCGCCGGGCGCAGACCGCGGCGGAGGCCGCGCGTCCCTACGCGGAGCGCATGGCCGTGGTGCTCGGCAACCTCGCGTCCGGCCTCACCATCGGCCCGGAGACGCCGCGCCTTCTGGCCGGCACCGGGTCCGACCGGGTTCACCTGCTGATCGTCTGCACCGCGGAGCGCGGCCTCTGCGGCGCGTTCAACTCCTCCATCGCCCGTTTGGCCCGCGACCATGCCACTCGGCTCATGGCGGAAGGCAAGACGGTCAAGATCATCTGCGTCGGCAAGAAGGGCCACGACATCCTGCGTCGCCAGTTCGCCCAGCAGATCATCGAACTGATCGACCTGCGCTCCGTGCGCCAGCTCGGCTTCGAGCAGGGCGACATGATCGCCCAGAAGGTGCTGGCCCGCTTCGAGGCCGGCGAGTTCGACGTGGCGACCCTGTTCTACTCGCGCTTCCGCTCGGTGATCGCCCAGATCCCCACGGCGCAGCAAATCATTCCGGCTCAGATCGAGGCGGGCGCCGGGTCCTCCGACGCGGTCTACGATTACGAGCCCGAGGAAGGCGAGATCCTCGCCACGCTCCTGCCGCGGAACCTGACCGTGCAGATCTTCCGCGCGCTCCTGGAGAACGCCGCATCCGAGCAGGGCGCGCGCATGAGCGCCATGGACAATGCGACCCGCAACGCGGGCGAGATGATCAAGAAGCAGACGATGACCTACAACCGGTCCCGTCAGGCGATGATCACCAAGGAACTGATCGAAATCATTTCGGGCGCTGAGGCGCTCTGACACGCATCCGAGAGGAGCCTCACATGGCTAACACCGCTACCATCGACACCAAGATCGGTCACATCACGCAGGTCATCGGCGCCGTTGTGGACGTGCAGTTCGAAGGCCACCTGCCCGAGATCCTGAACGCGCTCGAGACCACCAACGGCGGCAACCGCCTGGTGCTCGAAGTGTCGCAGCAGCTCGGCGAGAGCACCGTCCGCTGCATCTCCATGGACACCTCCGAGGGCCTGGTCCGCGGCCAGGAGGTTCTCGACACCGGCGCGCCGATCTCGGTGCCCGTCGGCACCGGCACGCTCGGCCGCATCATGAACGTCATCGGCGAGCCGGTGGACGAGGCGGGCCCGATCATCGGCGAGAGCACCCGCGCCATTCACCAGCCGGCTCCTTCCTATGCCGAGCAGTCCACCGAGGGACAGATCCTGGTCACGGGCATCAAGGTGGTCGACCTCCTCGCGCCCTACGCCAAGGGCGGCAAGATCGGCCTCTTCGGCGGTGCCGGCGTCGGCAAGACCGTGCTGATTATGGAGCTCATCAACAACGTCGCCAAGGCCCACGGCGGTTACTCGGTGTTCGCCGGCGTCGGCGAGCGCACCCGCGAGGGCAACGACCTCTATCACGAGATGATCGAGTCCAAGGTGAACGTCGATCCCCGGGAGAACGGCTCGGCCGCCGGCTCGAAGTGCGCCCTCGTGTACGGCCAGATGAACGAGCCCCCGGGCGCCCGCGCCCGCGTCGCGCTCACCGGCCTCACGGTCGCCGAGAACTTCCGCGACCAGGGCCAGGACGTGCTGTTCTTCGTGGACAACATCTTCCGCTTCACCCAGGCAGGCTCCGAGGTGTCGGCGCTTCTCGGCCGCATTCCTTCGGCGGTGGGCTATCAGCCGACTCTCGCCACCGACATGGGCGCCCTGCAGGAGCGCATCACCACCACCACCAAGGGCTCGATCACCTCGGTGCAGGCCATCTACGTGCCCGCCGACGACCTGACCGACCCGGCCCCGGCCACCTCCTTCGCCCACCTGGACGCCACCACCGTCCTGTCGCGCTCCATCGCCGAGAAGGGCATCTACCCGGCCGTGGACCCGCTCGACTCGACCTCGCGCATGCTCTCCGCCGCCATTGTGGGCGATGAGCACTACAACGTCGCCCGCCAGGTGCAGCAGGTGCTGCAGCGCTACAAGGCGCTCCAGGACATCATCGCCATCCTGGGCATGGACGAGCTCTCGGAAGAGGACAAGATGACGGTGGCGCGCGCCCGCAAGATCGAGCGCTTCCTGTCCCAGCCCTTCCATGTGGCCGAGGTGTTCACCGGCTCGCCGGGCAAGCTCGTGTCCCTCGAAGACACCATAAAGGGCTTCAAGGGTCTGGTCGACGGCCAGTACGACCACCTTCCCGAGGCGGCCTTCTACATGGTCGGCACCATCGAGGAAGCTGTCGAGAAGGCTCAGCGGCTCGCGGCCGAAGCGGCGTAATCTCGCAAAGCGCCATCCCGGAATGCTTTTAGATGCATTCCGGGATGGCGTTGTCGGGCGTATCTCCCAAACTATTCCCAACCGCCTGATGCGGTGAACGGGATGACGAGGAGCTCAAATGGCTACCTTCACTTTCGAACTCGTCTCCCCCGAGCGTGTGCTGTTCTCGGGCGCGGTCGACGCGGTCGTGCTGCCCGCGAGCGAAGGCGACATGACGGTTCTGGCCGGTCATGCGCCGACCATGACGGCCCTCAAGACCGGCTTCCTGATCATCACGAGCAATCCTGGCAATGGGCGACGGGTCCTGGTTCGCGGCGGCTTCGCCGACGTCAACCAGAGCGGCCTCACCGTCCTGGCCGAGCGCGCCCTTCCTGAGGAGGAACTGACTCAGGAGATTCTCGACCACGAGATCCTGACGGCCGAGATGCACTATGACGCCACCAACGATCCGGCCACCAAGCATGCGGCGGAGTCTGCGGTCGCGCAATTGCGCGAGGCCAAGGCGGCGCTGAACTTCTGATCGGAAACAACCCGGCCCCGAGCCGGGTTTTTCTTTCCATGGATCAGATCGCACCGCTCATTCTGACGCTCACCCTCGACGAGCGCTCCTCCGCCTTCTTCGAGGCACAAAGGCGGCGCTTCTTTCCGCCCGGGCGAAATCTCATCCCGGCGCATCTCACGCTGTTCCACAAGCTGCCCGGCGAACATCTCGATCCCATCGCGCGGGATATCGAAGCTCAAGCTTTGGCGCAGCGGCCCTTCTCGCTCGAGGTTACGGGCTTGCGCTCCCTCGGACGGGGCGTCGCCTACACGCTCTCGTCCCCGGAAGTGGCCTCACTGCGCGAGGGTCTCACCCAAAGGTGGGAGACGTGGCTCGGATCCCAGGACCTGCAGAAGCACCAGCCGCATGTGACGGTGCAGAACAAGGTCGAGCCGCAGGAGGCGAAGGCGCTGCTGTCGGAGCTCACGGCAGCCTTCGAGCCATTCACGGCGACGGGCGTGGGCCTGGACCTGTGGTGGTACCGCGGCGGCCCGTGGGAGAAGGCGCGAGGCTTCTCGTTCGCGGATGCCTAACTCCCTTTTCCAGAGGGGTGAGGGAGGGTCGGGCATGTCATCCCGCTGGCCCTTCGGACCGGCGAGCCGAAGGCGAGGGAAGGGGATCGTCTTCAGGATGGGGCGCGCTCTTCCCTCCCCCTTGCGGGGAGGGTGAGCGCGACGCGCCGGGTGGGGGTCGCAGGGTCAATCCTCCGCATGCCATCGCAGAGACGCGAGACCGCTACAGCGCCTCACTCTCTCATCGCCGCACCACCCCCACCCCTCACCCCTCCCCGCAAGGGGGAGGGGACATGCGCCTGTCATCCCGGGGCCGCTCAGCGGAGTCCGGAATCCATAATCGCTGACGAGGCAGGATGAAGCACAGACCGTCGCGCCTTTCCTCCCCCCGTCGTGGTTATGGATCCCCGCCTGCGCGAGGATGACAGGCGAGGGTGTCACCGCGGGTGAGGGGAATCTCTCCTGGCCGCTCGCCGTGAAGCGCTTCATCGATGAGCGGCACACCCTCACCCCAGCCCTCTCCCGAATGGAGGAGGCGCGCCTTACTCCCCCATGGCGATGAGGTTCGCGTTGCCGCCGGCGGCGGCCGTGTTGATCGTCACGGTCTGCTCCGTGGCGAAGCGCAAGAGGTAGTGCGGCCCGCCCGCCTTGGGGCCGGTGCCGGAGAGCCCATGGCCGCCGAAGGGCTGCACGCCGACCACGGCGCCGATCATGTTGCGGTTCACGTAGACGTTGCCTACCGACAGGCTCCCGACGATCCGGTTGACGGTGGCGTCGATGCGCGAGTGGACGCCGAGCGTCAGGCCGTAGCCCGTGGCCTCGATGGCTTGCACCACATCCTCCAGACGGTCCGCCTTGTAGCGCGCCACGTGCAGAACCGGGCCGAAGACCTCTTCGGCCAAGTCGTGCGGCCGGTTGAGCTCGAAGATGTGCGGCGCCACATAGGTGCCCGTCGCAGGCGCCTCGCCCGCATAATGCACCTTGGCCGAGCGCTTCATCGCATCGATATGCGCGTCGAGCTTGTCCTTCGCCTCCCGGTCGATCACCGGCCCCACATGGGTCGACACGTCGCGCGGATCCGTGAGCTTCAGCTCGCGGGCATTGCCGGCGATCATCTCGATCATGCGGTCGGCCACGTCCTCCTGCACGCACAGGAGCCGCAGGGCCGAGCAGCGCTGGCCCGCCGAGCGGAAGGCGGACATGACCACGTCGTCAGCCACCTGCTCGGGGAGCGCCGTGGCGTCGACGATCATGGCGTTGATGCCGCCGGTCTCGGCGATGAGGGGAACGATGGGGCCGTTCTTGCCGGCCAGGGTGCGGTTGATGATCCGCGCCACCTCCGTCGAGCCGGTGAACACCACGCCCGCCACGTCCTTGTGCTCGACAAGCCGCGCGCCCACGCGGCCGTCGCCGGGCACCAGATGGAGCGCCGCCTTGGCCACGCCCGCTTCGTGCAGAATGCGCACGGCGAGACTTGCGATCAGCGGCGTCTGCTCGGCGGGCTTGGCCACCACTGCATTGCCGGCCATCAGCGCCGCCGCCACCTGCCCGAGGAAGATCGCGAGCGGGAAGTTCCACGGCGAGATCGCCACGAAGACTCCGCGTCCGCGCAGGCGCAGCACGTTGCTCTCGCCGGTAGGGCCGGGCATGGCGTCGCCGTCATCGAAGAGGGTGCGCCCTTGAGCGGCGTAGTAGCGGCAGAAATCCACCGCCTCCCGCACCTCCGACAGGGCGTCGTCCAGGGTCTTGCCGGCTTCCGTCTGCAGGAGGTGCAGCAGGGCGCCGCGGCGCGCTTCCAGCAGATCCGCCGCGCGCATGAGCGCATCGGCCCGCGTGCTGGCATCCGTCCGGCTCCAGGTTTTGAACCCGCGCAACGCCGCCCCCATGGCCCGTTCGGCCACCTCCGGCGAGGCCTCCGTCACCTGACCCACGATGGTGCTGCCGTCGATGGGGCTGATCACAGGCCGCGTCTCGCCGGAAGCCGCCTTACCGTCGATGAGCGGCTCGGCTCTGAAGCTCTGCTGCCCGCCCTGCCTCACCTCCGCCAGCAGGGCGTCGAGGGAAGCCCGATGGCCGAACTCCACGCCGCGCGAGTTGGGTCGCTCCGGGCCATAGAGATCGCGCGGCAGGGGCAGTTTGGGATGACGCGCCCGGTCGGACGACACGATGATGTCGGAGGGACGCTTCAGGAGCGCCTCTACCGGAACATCGGGATCGGCCGCCACCGACACGAAGGAGGAGTTGGCGCCGTTCTCCAGCAGGCGGCGCACCAGATAGGCCAGGAGGTCGCGATGGCCGCCCACCGGCGCATAGGCGCGGCAGGCCAGCCCGGGATAGTCTTCCATGAGGCGGCCGTACAGCGCCTCGCCCATGCCGTGCAGGCGCTGGAACTCGTAGCCTTCCGTGCCGCCGGCGCGCTCGATGATCGACGCCACCGTGAGCGCGTTGTGGGTGGCGAATTGCGGGTAGATCCGCGGACGCTGCGCCAGCATCTTCTCGGCGCAGGCCACGTAGTTCAGGTCGGTCATCGCCTTGCGGGTAAAGACCGGGTAGTCGTCGAGCCCGCGCTCCTGGGCGCGCTTCACCTCCGTGTCCCAATAGGCGCCCTTCACGAGGCGCACCATGAGCTGCCGGTCATGGCGCTCGGCCATGGCCGCGATGGCGTCGATCACCGCGCCTGCGCGCTTCTGGTAGGCCTGGATGGCGAGGCCGAAGCCCTTCCAATCGGCGAGGGACGGATCCGCGAGCACGGCCTCGATCACCTCGAGCGAGAGTTCGAGTCGGTCGGCTTCCTCGGCATCGACGGTGAAGTTGAGG
>DASQTM010000362.1:0-10968 GCA_035641875.1 Microvirga sp.
CGCTGCGCCCGTCCGACATCGGCGCGTCGGTCCGGCTCTCGGGCTGGTGCCACCGCATCCGCGACCATGGGGGGGTGCTGTTCATCGACCTGCGCGACCATTACGGCATGACGCAATGCGTGATCGATCCGGATTCGCCGGCCTTCGGGCAGGCCGAGGCCGTGCGGTCGGAATGGGTGGTGCGCGTGGACGGCAAGGTGCGCAAGCGCCCGGCCGGCACCGAGAACCCGGAGCTGCCCACCGGCACCGTCGAGGTCTATATCACCGACATGGAAGTGCTGGGCCCGGCGGCCGAGCTGCCGATGCCGGTGTTCGGCGACCAGGACTACCCGGAGGAGACGCGCCTCAAGTACCGCTTCCTGGACCTGCGCCGGGAGAAGCTGCACGCCAACATCATGAAGCGCGGCGCGATCATCGACGCGCTGCGAAGCCGCATGAAGACCAGCGGATTCTTCGAGTTCACCACCCCGATCCTCACCGCTTCCTCGCCGGAGGGCGCGCGCGACTTCCTGGTGCCCTCGCGCATTCATGCGGGCAAGTTCTACGCCCTGCCGCAGGCGCCGCAGCAGTTCAAGCAGCTGATCATGATCTCCGGCTTCGACCGGTACTTCCAGATCGCCCCCTGCTTCCGCGACGAGGATCCCCGCGCCGACCGGCTGCCGGGCGAGTTCTACCAGCTCGACGTGGAGATGAGCTTCGTCACCCAGGAGGACGTGTTCCAGACCATGGAGCCGGTGATCCGCGACACCTTCAAGGAATTCGCCGAGGGCAAGCCGGTCACCGACGTGTTCCCGCGCATTCCTTACGCGGAGTCGATGCTCAAATACGGCTCCGACAAGCCGGACCTGCGCAACCCGCTGGTCATCGCCGACGTGTCGGAGGTGTTCGGGCGCGAGGACGTGACCTTCAACGCCTTCAAGAACGTGATCAAGTCCGGCGGCGTGGTGCGCGCCATCCCGGCCACGGGAGCCGCCTCCCAGCCGCGCTCGTTCTTCGACAAGCTCAACGACTGGGCCCGCACGGAAGGCGCGCCGGGGCTGGGCTACATCGTGTTCGAGGAGGAGGGCGGCCAGATCACAGGCAAGGGCCCCATCGCCAAGTTCATCCCCGAGGCGGCGCAGGCCGCGATCCGCCAGAAGGCCGGCATCAAGGCGGGCGACGCGGTGTTTTTCTCCGCCGGCGCGGAGGACAAGGCGGCGTCCCTCGCCGGCAAGGCGCGGGTGCGCATCGGCGACGAGCTGGGCCTCGGTAACAAGGACCAGTTCGCCTTCTGCTGGATCGTCGACTTCCCGCAATACGAGTGGAACGAGGACGAGAAGAAGATCGACTTCTCCCATAACCCGTTCTCCATGGCCAACATGGACCACGACGCCTTCATGGCGCTCGACCCGAACGACAAGGACAGGATCCTCGGGATCACGGCCTTCCAGTACGACATGGTCTGCAACGGCTACGAGATGGCCTCGGGCTCGATCCGCAACCATCGTCCCGACCGGATGGTGAAGGCGTTCGAGATCGCCGGCTACGAGGAGAGCGTGCTGGAAGAGCGCTTCGGCGGCATGTACCGCGCCTTCCAGTACGGCGCCCCGCCTCACGGCGGCATGGCGGCGGGCGTGGATCGCGTCGTGATGCTGCTCTGCGGCGCGCAAAACCTGCGCGAGATCACCATCTTCCCCATGAACCAGAAGGCCGAAGACCTCCTGCTCGGCGCGCCCTCCGACGTTACGCCCAAGCAGCTGCGCGAGCTGCATATCCGGCTGAACGTTCAGGAGAAATGAGCCCTGTGACGGCCATCGTCGTGACCTTCGACAGCGCCCATGCGCTGCCGGAGTGCCTCGGCGCATTGGTGGCCGATGGGGTGCCGGCTCTGGTGGTCGACAACGCCTCGACGGACGACACTGTCGCGGTCGCCGAAGGGCAGGGGGCGAGGGTCATCCGCAACGCCCGCAACGAGGGCTACGGCCGCGCCAACAACATCGGCGCACGCACCGCGAGCACCGAGTTTCTGCTCGTGGTCAATCCGGACTGCATCGTCGAGAAGGGCGCGGTCGCGGCCCTGGTCGATGCGGCGCGGCGCTACCCGGATGCGGGTCTCTTCGCGCCGAAGATCGTGGAGCCCAGCGGGCGGGTTTTCTACCAGCCGCGTTCGCTGCTCTCCCCCTATCTGCACAATCCGCAAGGCAAGCTCGTGTTGCCCGAGGGCGAGGCCTGCGCGCCGTTTTTTTCCGGCGCCTGCTTCCTCATCCGCCGCGACCTTTTTTTGCGCCTGGGCGGCTTCGATGAACACATCTTCCTGTTCTATGAGGACGACGACCTCTGCCGCCGGGTGGCGGATGCGGGCCATGCGCTGATCTACGTGCCGCAGGCGGTGGTTCGCCACGGCCGGGGCCGGTCGAGCGAACCGAGGCGGGGACGCATCTTCACCTCCCGCTGGCACCAGGCTTGGTCGCGGGCCTATGTGAGCCGCAAATACGGCCTACCCAATCCGGCCCCCGGCATGTTTGCCGTCAATGCCCTGAAGGCGGCTGCGGCCGGCCTGACGTTCAGGCGCAGCCTCATCGAGCGCTATGGCGGCTCGGCGGCGGGCGCTTGGGCCTTCCTGCGCGGACAGCAGGCGCTCCGGCATGAGAGCTTGTCATGAGAGCGCCGACGTTCCTCGTTGAGGCTCCGACCGTTTCCACCGCCATGGGGCAGGGGAGCAACAATTTCACCCTGATCCGGCTCGCCCTTGCGCTGGCCGTCGTGATCTCTCACGCCTTCAGCGTCACCACGGGCGTGGTTGCGGACGAGCCGCTCGCGGGTCTGACGGGCTTCACGCTCGGCGAGCATGCGGTGAACGGATTCTTCGCCATCTCCGGCTTTCTCGTCACCATGAGTTTCGACAGGCGGGGCTGGCGCGATTACGTGATCTCCCGCGCGTTGCGGATCGCGCCGGGCCTGATCGCCGCGACCCTGGTGGTCGCGCTCCTGCTCGGCGGTCTGCTGACGACCCTGCCGCTGACGGATTATCTGGGAAGCCCTGAGCTGCGCCGTTTCATCGGCGCGACCCTGAGCAGCTTCAAGAGCAACATCGCCCTTCCGGGCGTGTTCGCGGACAATCCCTTCAGGTTCCCCATGGGGACCGTATGGACGCTCAAATACGAGGTCCTCTGCTATGCCGGCGTGCTGGCGTTCGGCCTTGCCAGGCTCCTGCGTTCGCGGGTCTTCGCTCTTGCGCTTGTAGCGGCCCTGGCTCTCGCCTTGGTGGGGCTGGACTTCCTGCGGCCGGACGCCCCCAAAGGCGTCGAAACCGCGATCAGGCTGCCGCTGATCTTTGCGGCTGGCGGCGCGCTCTATGTGTGGCGCAGCCGCGCCCGGCTCTCGGGACCGCTGGTGCTGGCGCTCGCGGTCATGACAGGGCTTGCGGCAGGCACCTTCCTCTACAAGACGCTGCTCTTCAGCGCTTCGGCCTATGGGGTGATCTGGCTCGCCCTGTCGCCCGCCCTCACGCGGTTTTCGGTCGAGCCCAGGGCCGACCTGTCCTACGGCGCCTACTTGTATGGCTGGCCTGTGCAGCAGAGCCTGCACGCGTTCTGGCCCGGCGCCGCTGCCGCAGCGCTGCTGGCTCCGGCGCTCGCCATTACGCTCGCGGTCGCAGCCCTGTCCTGGTTCCTGGTCGAGAAACCGGCTCTCGGCTTGAAGGCGAGGGCCTTGGGCCGCCGGACCCTCAAGACGATTGAGCCTGCAGCACCTTGACGGCGGCGATCAGCTCCCGGATTCGATCGCTCTGCAGGAGCGGGATCAGGGTGGCGACCCTCTCGGGCGGCAGATCCCACCACCTCGCGTCGAGCAGGGCCGCGACGGTGGCCTCGTCGAACCGGTGCCGGATGATCCTGGCCGGATTGCCGCCCACGATGGCGTAGGGCGGCACGTCCTTCGTGACCACCGCGTGGGCCGCGACCACGGCTCCGTGCCCGATGGTGACGCCGGACAGGATGATGGCGCCGGAGCCCAGCCAGACATCGTGCCCGATGGTCACGTCACCGCGGGAGGTGTGGTAATCGCCCGTTTCCGGAGCCAGCGGCCAGAGGTCGCGCAGGGCCGAAAAAGGGTAGGTCGTGCCCCAGTCGGTGCGGTGGTTGCCCCCGAGCAGGATCTCGACCTTGTCGGCAATCGAGCAATAGCGCCCAATGGTCAGCCTTCTGCCGGATTCCGGAAACCGCACCTTGGGGCGGCCATAGGAAAATTCGCCGATGTCGTAGCCATGCCGGTTCGCCGCCCTGGCGAGATGAAGGCGGGTCTGGTTGTGCGGGTTGCGCCAGTTCTTCAGGCGGTGCCGAAGGCTCATCGGCAAGCCTTGGCCGATGGAGAAGAGCATTGACGCAGGGAGGCTAAGATGCGCACAAGAATCCTCGGAACATGAACATGATGGCTGGTGCAGGGAGCGTCGGGGATGGGTGACAACATCTCGCAGGATCTGAAAGCGGGAGCGATGTTCTACCATCGTCACCCCCGTCCCGGAAAGCTTGAGATCCAGCCGACGAAGCCCCTGGGCAACCAGCGCGACCTGGCCCTGGCCTATACGCCGGGCGTCGCCGCCCCCTGCGAGGCGATTGCGGCCGATCCGGCGGAGGCCGCCAATCTCACCTCCCGCCAGAATCTGGTCGCGGTGATTTCCAACGGCACGGCCGTCCTGGGCCTGGGCGATATCGGCCCGCTCGCCTCCAAGCCCGTCATGGAGGGCAAGGCGGTCCTGTTCAAGAAATTCTCCGGCATCGACGTGTTCGACATCGAGGTGGCCGAGAAGAACGTGGACAAGCTCGTCGAGGTGATCGCCGCTCTGGAGCCGACCTTCGGCGGCATCAACCTCGAAGACATCAAGGCGCCCGAATGCTTCGAGGTGGAGGAGCGCCTCAAGGCCCGAATGAGCATTCCGGTCTTCCATGACGACCAGCACGGCACGGCGATCATCGTGGGCGCGGCCGTCACCAACGCCCTCGAGCTTGCGGGCAAGCGCATCGGCGAGGTGAAGATCGTCACCTCGGGCGCAGGGGCGGCGGCGCTGGCCTGCCTCAACCTTCTGGTGTCCCTTGGCGCCAGGCGTGAGAACATCTGGATCACCGATATCGAGGGCGTCGTCTACGAGGGCCGCGAGAAGCTCATGGACCGGTGGAAGTCGGTTTATGCGCAGCCGACCGATGCCCGCACCCTCGCCGACGTAATCCCCGATGCGGACGTGTTCCTCGGCCTGTCGGCGGGGGGCATCCTCAAGCCCGAACTCCTGGCCATGATGGCTCCGCGCCCGCTGATCATGGCGCTGGCCAATCCCTACCCGGAGATCATGCCGGAGGACGCGGAGGCCGCAAGGCCCGACGCCATGATCTGCACCGGCCGCTCGGATTTTCCGAACCAGGTCAACAACGTCCTGTGCTTTCCCTATATCTTCCGCGGCGCCCTGGATGTGGCGGCGACCACCATCAACGAGGAGATGAAGGCCGCCGCCGTGAAGGCGATCGCAAGCCTGGCCCGCGAGGCTCCCTCCGAGGTCGTGGCGCGCGCCTATGGGGGCGAGGCGCATCCCTTCGGCCGCAACTCCCTGATTCCGAGCCCCTTCGATCCGCGCCTGATCCTGCGCATCGCGCCTGCCGTGGCGAAGGCCGCCATGGATTCGGGCGTCGCCACGCGGCCTCTGGAAGATCTTGTGGCCTACGCCGAGTCCCTGGGCCGTTTCGTCTTCCGCTCCGGCTTCATCATGAAGCCGCTCTTCTCCCAGGCGAAGGACAACCCGAAGCGGGTGATCTATGCCGAAGGCGAGGATGAGCGCGTTCTTCGCGCGGTGCAGGTCATCGTCGAGGAGGGCATCGCGAAACCCATCCTGATCGGCCGTCCGAACGTGGTCGAGACCCGCATCAAGCGCTTCGGCCTATCCATGTCCATCGGCCAGCATTTCGACCTGGTGAACCCGGAGGACGACCCACGCTACCGCGACTATGTGGCGACCTATGTGGAAGCCGCAGGCCGCAAGGGCATCACGCCCGACGCGGCCAAGACCCTGGTGCGCACCAACTCCACCGTCATCGGCGCGGTCGCGGTGAGGCGAGGGGATGCGGATGCGCTGATCTGCGGCCTGGAAGGGCGCTTCCAGTCCCGTGTCAAGCACATCAAGGATATCATTGGCCTGGCGCCCGGCGTGAACGAGATGGCGGCCCTGTCGCTGGTGATCACGTCCAAGGGCGCGTATTTCCTGGCCGACACGCATGTGCAGTTCGACCCGAGCTCCGAGGAGATCGCCGACATGGCGATCGCCTGCGCGAGCCACGTGCGCCGCTTCGGCATGGAGCCGAAGATCGCGCTCCTGTCCCATTCCGATTTCGGCTCGACGGATACCCGCTCGGCCGTCAAGATGCGCAAGGCCCTGGCCTGCATCAACGAGCGCGCGCCGGACCTCGAGGTAGACGGCGAGATGCAGGCGGACTCGGCCCTGTCCGAGATGATCCGCGAGCGGGTCTATCCGGATTCGCGGCTCACGGGAGAGGCGAACGTGCTCATCATGCCGAACCTGGATGCGGCCAACATCGCCTTCCAGTTCACCAAGATCCTGGCGGATTCCCTTCCGGTCGGACCCATCCTCATTGGCCCGGCCAAGCCCGCCCATATCCTCACGCCCTCGGTCACGGCGCGCGGCATCGTGAACATCACGGCCATCGCCGTGGTCGAGGCGCAGGCCGCCGAGCAGGATCAGGCGGCGCTCATCTGACGGGATCAGCGCGTCGCCATGCGCCTGTCATTCCGGGGCCACGCAGGCCCGGAATGACAGAGGGCTCACTCCACCTTCGCCGTGATGTTCAGCTTCGGCAGAATGTCCTTCGGGTCCGAGGCCAGCATCAGATCCATCGCGCCGAAGCCTGAAGGATTCTTCGGCTGCGCATTGATCGTCAGCTTGCCCGGCTTCGTGATGAAGCGGGCGACCGCTTGGCCCAAGGTTCTGGCCTGTTCCGACTCCCCGATCATCGACGCGATGACTGTTGGCGCGGCGCTCGCATAGAGCCGCCGCAGGGACTCCGGAGACGTCTTCTGCTCCTTGGCGGCCTTCGCCAGATAGCGCGACAGAAGCCCCTTGTCCTCGATCACCAGATCGACCGACTTGGCCTTTGCGCCGACCGCGGCCGCAAGGGCGGTGCCGTTGTCGGCGCTGAACAGATCCCTCGTGGCGTTGCCGATAAGGCCCGTCAGGGAGACGCTTCCCATGTCCTGGGCCTGCACGGAAACCTCCTTGAGGGCGATTTCGCTGGCGGCTTCATTCCAGGTTGCCGCAACAAGCGAGGACGCATCGAGGGTCGTATAGCCGAGGGCGAAAAGCTCCTTGACGAACTCGTCGTCGCTATTCTGAGGAAGTTTGAGGGCAACGTTGCTCTGCTCGATCCTGATATTGGTCGGGATGCCGTTCACGGGCTTGTCAGCCGTGACCTCCCACTTTCCGAGAGTGAATTGTATACGCTCCGGCTGGTCGCCTTTCACCTCTTTCTCGTCGAGAACATCCACGTCCAGACCTGACACCTGCAGGGTGCCCAGGGTTGGGATGAGGCTGCGGATGGTGGCCTGATCGAACTGGTCGGGGGTCTTGCCCTGGAGGCCCTTGAGGCCTTCCAGGGTGGGCGCGATGGAAAAGCCCGTCAGGCTGACGGTGGCGACCTTCACCCGGTTGTCCTTGCCGCTGAAATCCATCCCTTCCAGCCTGAGTTCGGCTGGCTGCGACCCCGCTCCCCCCATGTAGGCGATGCGACTGATGCGGCCGGAGGCATCCTTCCCTTTAGGCTTGATTTCAATGTCCGCCGCCTCCATCAGGCCGATGTCGAACGCGCCCATCAAATCCGTATACAGAGCGAGAAAGCGGCGGATCTCGTCCGGGGCGAGCTTGTCCTTTTGGCCAAACTCCCGGATGAGCTCGCCCGCGCCGCTCCAGGAATCTCTGATGGGACGGGCGCGGAAATCCCGGCCGCTGAAGCGGGCGATCTTGAAGTTAACGCCCTCCTTGCTCTCCGTAATGTTCATGTTGTCGACGGAGAAGGCGCCGTAGATCTGGGTCAGGGGAGCTGATGCGTTCTCCGCTTTGGTCTCGTACAGGTCCGCGAGAGCCCTTGTGTCCATGTCGGTTACAGTCGACCGACCGCTGGTGATCTGGAGGGTGGCATCGGCGCTTTTCGCATCCACCGTGGTTGACTCGACCGTCATGGAGGCGATCCGGCCCTCCGTAATGTCGGTCAGAATCGCGTTCCGATAGGAGACGGTTTGCGTGTTCGTGCCGACCTGCTGCCTGACAACGGCTTCGGGAATGGAAATACGCTTGGCGTTGATCCGCGCCAGGCGGCGCATCATCGCCTCGGTCGAGCTTGAGGAGACCAGCGCCTCGATCTCCGCCCGCGTCGAGGTCACGCCTGACAGGTCGACCCGCTTGATGTCATAGGTCGCTCCCGCGAAGCTGAAGCTCACGTTCTCAAGGCTGAAATTGCCGGCGGATTGAGCGAAGGCAGCGCTCCAGAGCGGCACCTTCACGGCGCCGACGGTCAGGCGCTGGCCGCCGTTCTCGAAGACCAGGTTCCGAACCGCCGTAGGCTCGAACTGCAGGGCGGCCCCGCCTGCAATCAGGGCGAGCGCGCAGACGCACGAGCGGTGAACAAGTCCCATGATATCCCCCAGAAGCGACAGGCGCCGCCTTTGATCCTGTTAAGAAAGCTTCCGGGGAGAATAAAGGCCCAGCCAGGGTTTCACAAGGAGAAGGAGGTGCCGCAGCCGCAGGAGGCGGTGGCGTGGGGATTCTCGATCTTGAACGACTGGCCGATGAGATCGTCCACGAAGTCGATCACCGAGCCGTCCATGTACTGGATGGAGATCTCGTCCACCACCACCGTGGCCCCGTCCCGCTCGATGACGAGGTCGTCGCCCTGCCGGGTCCGGTCCACGTCGAAGGCATACTGGAACCCCGAGCAGCCGCCTCCGTTGACGCTGATTCTCAGCATCGAGCCCGCTGGCTCGCCGGTCATGATCTCTTTGATGCGGTGGGCGGCGCGTTCCGTCAGAGTGATACCGGTCATGGGCGCTTCCAGTCCTCAAGGGGACGTAAATCTTGGACAAGGTCTCATGCACAAGGTAAGTGCGCCCTGACAAGGCTTCAACCCGAGGATGACCCGTGCGGCCGTTTGGCGAACGATGGCGAGCCCCTTATGCCTGCGATCCCTGGGGAAGCCGCGGGCGGCTCTGCCCGGAAGCGGTCTCGCCGACCCGCAGCGAGTTCCAGCGCGACCGGGACCGGATCATCCATTCCTCCGCCTTCCGGCGGCTCAAGCACAAGACCCAGGTTTTCGTCTACCACGAGGGCGATCACTTCCGCACCCGCCTGACCCACACCATCGAGGTCAGCCAGATCGCCCGCGCTCTCGCCCGCTCCCTCGGGCTCGACGAGGATCTGGCCGAGGCCCTGGCGCTCTCCCACGACCTCGGCCATACGCCCTTCGGCCATACGGGCGAGGACACCCTGGACGAGTGCATGGCAGGCTTCGGCGGCTTCGACCACAACGCCCAGGCGCTCCGGATCGTGACCCGCCTGGAGCGCCGCTACGCGGCCTATGACGGGCTCAACCTGGCCTGGGAGACCCTGGAGGGGCTGGTCAAGCATAACGGCCCCCTTCTCGACGCCGAGGGCAGGCCGACCCTGCGCTACGCCGCCCGGGGCGTGCCGCTGGCCATCCTGGAATACAACGCCCAGCACGACCTGGAGCTCTCGACCTATGCGGGCGGCGAGGCGCAGGCCGCCGCGATTGCGGACGACATCGCCTACGACGCTCACGACATCGACGACGGCCTCCGGGCCGGGCTGTTCAGCATCGAAGACCTGCGCCAGGTGCCCTTCCTCGATGGACTCCTGCGCGACATCGAGGGGCTCTGGCCCGGCCTCGAGCTCTCCCGTCGCATCCACGAACTGACCCGCCGCGTCATCACCCGGTTCGTGGAGGATGTGGTGGCCGAGGGCGACCGGCGGATCGCCGCCCTCGCGCCGGGGACGGCGGAGGAGATCCGGCGGGCAGGGGACGCGGTGATCTGCTTCTCGAGGGAGATGCGGGAGGCGGACGCCGCCATCAAGCGCTTCCTCTACGCCCATATGTACCGCCATCCCAAGGTGATGAAGGTGAGGGCCGAAGCGGACGATGTGCTGCGGGACCTTTTCCAGCGCTTCAAGGCGGAGCCCGGGCTCATGCCGGAGGAATGGCAGGCCGACCTGCCGGGGGACGACGAGCCCCGCCTCGCCCGCCGCGTGGCCGATTACATCGCCGGCATGACCGACCGCTACGCGATCCTCGAACACCAGCGTCTGTTTGACGTAACGCCCGACTTGCGCTAGGCGCGCCGAAGCCTTGGGGCCGGACGCCCCTTCGAGATCGAAGCACCATGAACATTTTCGGGTTGTTTGAGAAGCGGGTTGCGGATGCCCTGGAGCGTCTGGCCCAGGATGGCAGGATCCCGTCGGGGCTCGATGCGAGCCGCGTCGTGGTCGAGCCGCCGCGCGACCCCTCCCATGGCGATCTCGCCACCAACGCCGCCATGGTGCTGGCCAAGGAAGCGCGCATGAACCCGCGCGCCCTGGCGGATCTCCTCGTGGCCGATCTCCAGGGCGACCCGCGCGTCACCAAGGTCGACGTGGCCGGCCCCGGCTTCATCAACATCCGGCTCGAGCCGCAGGT
Source organism: Microvirga sp. (assembly GCA_035641875.1). Lineage (GTDB taxonomy): Bacteria > Pseudomonadota > Alphaproteobacteria > Rhizobiales > Beijerinckiaceae > Microvirga. The sequence goes on from DASQTM010000362.1 coordinate 10,716, forward strand.
CCTGCACGAGGTTCTGCGCGCCGCCGTCATGGACGGCAACGGCTTCGGCCGGAGCGGGCAGGGGGCAGGCGCACCGGTCAATGTGGAATTCGTGTCCGCCAATCCGACCGGCCCCATGCATGTGGGCCATGGCCGCGGTGCGGTGTTCGGCGACGCGCTGGCCGCCCTGCTGAGCTTCGCCGGCTACAAGGTGACCCGGGAGTATTACATCAACGACGCGGGCGCCCAGGTCGACGTGCTCGCCCGCTCCGCC
>DASQTM010000363.1:0-5901 GCA_035641875.1 Microvirga sp.
CCAGCCGCTCGTACGCCTCCCAAGCCTGATGAGGCGTCCTCTTCCCCTCCCCTTGGGGGAGGGTGGGACGGTGCAGGATGGCGCGCTCTTCCCTCCCCCTTGTGGGGAGGGCCAGGGTGGGGGTGTGAGCGATAGCTTATCAGGCCTTGGCGCACACACCCCCACCTCCACCTCCTCCCCACAAGGGGGAGGAGAGCAGGGCGCGCCAAGCCCAACCGACTTGCGCATCATAAAGCCCATCTCAGGCTTGCCTGAGATGGGTGGGGAGGAGAGCCTGTCGTGCCAACTTGCGAGAGACCAAACCCATCTCAGACCTGCCCATGACGGCGAAGGGAGGCGCTACCGCGCCGCGCCTTCCATGCGGCGGACGGCTTCGTTCATGGCGGCCACGAACGACGGGTTGCCGTAGAGGTCGTTGTGTCCGGCCTCCGGAATGGTGCGGTCCAGGACGAGATTCGGAATCGCCCCGCGAAGCGGTTCGCTGCGCCGCGCCGGCACGATGGTGTCGCGGCCGGCGACGATCAGGGCCGTGGGGGTCGGCCGGTCGCGCAGGAGGTCGAGGCTCGGCATCCGGTGGCGCAGGAGCAGGCTCACGGGAGCCCAGGAGAAGTGTTCCTTCGCCAGGGCCTCCAGGGAGTCGAAGGGCGTGACCAGGATCGTGCCGGCAAGGGCGCGGTGATGGGCCAGATGGGCCGCCACGCCGCTGCCGATGCTGAAGCCGACGGCGATGATCTTTCGCGGAGCCTTCTGCTGCAAGTGATCGAAGATCGCCAGCGAATCGGCCAGCAGGGCCCCGGCGCTGGGCTCGCCGCTGCTCGGGGGATAGCCCCGGTAGTGGAAGGCGACCACCTCGTGATCGGGAAACAGGCCGTGCAGGTAGAGCGCCATGGCGTCCGCGTTCCAGGCGTTGCCGCCGAAGCCGAGAAGCAGGGGCCTGGCGTCGGACGAAGGGGCTCCGGGCCCGAGCCGGACGCCGGCGAGCAGCCCGCCATCGGGGGTCCTGAGGGTCAGCCGCTCGGCGGAGGCCGGCAGATCGGGCCGGTTGGCCGCCGCCATCCCGGCCGGGAACAGGAGCCGCGTCTGCGTCAGCGCCACGACGGCGACCATGCCGGCGAAGAGAAGCGCCGCCGCGAGAGCAAGATAGAGGATCCACATGGGTACAAGCCTGTGACCGGAGGCCATTTCAGGGTTAAATTTCCGCCGGATCGAGGGCCCGCCGTCCCGCCAGCTCCCCGGCGCGGGCCAGGAGATCCGCGAGATCCTGCCGGAACTGCTCGAAGGCGAAGCGCAGGGCGAATACCTGGCCGAAGGCGTCGCCGGGCAGGTCGCGCAGGATGGCGTCGGAGCGCAGGCTTTCGGTCTGGCCCACGAGGGTCTGCACGGCGATCCTGAACGCCTCGGGGCTGGGCGGCGGCGTCCGGTTCTTCAGGGAGGCCGCCAGATCAGAGAGCAGGCGGCAGGTGACGCCGCGCAGGGTGTCGAGGGTGGGGCCGAGCCTGTCGAGCAGGGGGGCGGGCAGGGGATTGGCGGCGGCGCGGCCGACCATCACCAGATCGTGGCGCACCCGGTAGAGGGTGCGGATGAGCGGCTCCGGGTTGGCCTCGTCGGTGAGGTGGCTCGCCCGCTCCCGCATGGCCTCGTCGGCCGCGGCTTCCGCTGTTTTGAGGGCGGCGCGGATCTGCGGGTGCAGGGTCTGAAGGGACGCCCGGCCTCCGGGAGCCCCGGTGAGCTCGTCGATGAACACGGCGACCAGGTCCGCATTGAGGGACACCACCCTGGCGGCGGCCTCGCCCATGAGCGTGTGGGCCCGCGCCGGAAACACGAACAGGGCGACCACCACGCCCACCACGTTGCCGAGCGTGATCTCGGCCACCCGGTCGAAGGCCGAGGCGAGGGGGCCGATCTCCTGCCCCGTGGGCGGCAGCAGCATGATCAGCGAGGTGACCGGCGCGACCCGGAAGCTCGGGCTCACCGCCGCCAGGAGCGCCAGCGGGAACAGGGCCGCCACGATGGCGAGGCCGAGGCCGAGCGGCGACGAGTGGGGCAGCAGGGCCGCGATGATCCCGCCATAGGCGGCCCCCGCAAGGGTGCCGCTGAACCGGTCGAGGGCGGCCTTCAGGGAGCCTCCGACGCTGGTCTGCATCACCACCACGGCCGTGATGGCGGCCCAGTAGCCCTGAGGGAGGTCGAGGGCCTTGGTGATGGCGAAGGCCAGGGTTCCGGCGATGGACACCCGCAGGGCGAGCTTCATCTCCGCCTGACGCCCAGTGACCCGGTCCGCCGCCTGCCTGATCCACCCGAGAGCTGCCATGCGATTCTCCGATCCGGAGCATAAGGGGCGGGACGAGGCCTGCGCCAACGGAGTCTCGCTGTGGATAAGCGCCGTCATTTCATCCGCCCGCCAGGAACAGCTCCGACATAGGACGCGTTCCCTAGGAGGTCCGGCTTGGCCATTCACCGGAAAGGCCGCGCCGGGCGCCTTCAACCGGAGACACGCTCATGCGCCATCTGACAGCATTGCTCGGTTTCATCATTCTCGCCGCGTCGTCCGCCTGGGCGCAGACCACCCCCGGCGCCCCGCCCGCCACGGGACCGGCCGAGACCGGGCAGACCGGCGGCCTGACGGATTACTGGTGGATCATCCTGCTCGCGATCATCGCGATCGCCGCCATCTGGTACTTTTCGAGCCGCCGCAACCGGGTCTGAGGCGGTCGGCCGCGGCGGCGGACGCCGCAGCCACAAGCCCTCAGCCGACCGCGCGCCGCGGCCGGTCGGGAGCCGTTCGGCCGCCGCGCCAGACCTTCAGGACTTGACCAGATTCTGCTGCAGCCATTGGACGATCTCGCGGCTTTCCAGAATCGGCTTTCCGTCGATCACGAGGCACGGCACCTGCGACTTGCCGGTCATCCGGGCGAGCTGGTCCCCCGCGCCCTCCACCTCGTGGATCTCCACATATTCGATCTTGTCTCCGAGCCGATGCTCGTCGATGAAATCGCGCACGCGGGCGGAATAGGGGCACTGCCATTTATGAAAGAGCTGGAGGTTCAAAGGGCTATTCCTCTGTTCTGTGATGTTGCATGAGCTCTGCCTAGCGATCCTGCGAGCGCCGCCGCCGGCGCAGCACGATGCCGACGCCGAGGATCACGGCCGCGAGCGCCGTGATCGCCCCGATGGTCGCGAGCCAGATGATTCCGCCTTCCATGGGCGTCTCCCTGTTGTCAGGCGTGGCCGCCGCTTTCCCCACGGACGCGCCGCTGCTTGCGCCGATGGGCGCCTGCCCTAGATCGCAGCACATGAGCAGAATCCGATGGCAGCAGGATCTCGTGGCCGGGGTGCCGCTCAACCGTCATGTGGGCTTCGTCGGCCCGGTCGAGGTCGGGCAGGTGGCCTATGACGGCAGCAATCGGTTCTGGATCTGGTCGAGCCCGCTGCAGGAGGATGCCTGGGGTTACGGCCCGACGGAGCAGGCCGCCAAGACCGCCTTCGAACTCTGGCTCCGGTCCTGGCTGGAGAACTTCCGTTCGTTCCTCAAGCCGACGGAGCAGGGTTGAGCCGGCGGCCCCGGCAGCGCCTGTTGCCTGTCAGGGCTTCAGATCCGCGTGTCCGTGCGCCGGCGGCCCAGGAAGTAGTAGAGCAGCCCGGCGACCACCGCGAGGGCCACGATGATCCAGATCCAGTCCATGCCGTCGCCCGCCGCGGCGGCGGGATCCGTGCTGGTCGTGGTGCCTGAGGGGGAGGTGGTTCCGCCGCCCGGGGTGGTCTGCGCGACGACGAAAGTGCTCCAGACCATCAGGATCATCGTCAGCACGGATGCCTTGAAGTTTGCCAGCATCTCACTTCTCCTTAAGCCCGCTAGTGGGCCCACCCGTCAACGTCCGCCCGCGACGTGACGTTCCGCGGGACCGGACCACCGATGCGCAGGGCCGCTCCGGAACCAGGGACATCGGCCCTAGTTGTCGCTGCAACGGCCCATGGTTCGGGAACGACAGGGAGCGCGAGAGGTGGCCTCGTCAGAGCAGCGCAAGCATCCGATGATCGTTCTGGTGGAAGATGAGCCGTCCGAGCGGGAGCCCATCATGCGCCACCTCCAGGAGCATGGCTTCGCCGTGGAGGTGGTCGACAACTCCGACGCGGCGCTGGCTCTCTTCAAGAAGCGCTCCGACATCCGGGGCCTCGTGACCGACGCCCATGTGCCGGGAAAGATCGACGGCTTCGAGCTTGCCGCCCTGGTGCGCGAGCGCTGGCCGGAAATCGCCGTGGTGATGATGTCCGGGCATTCGGACGAATCCTCGGGTCCCATTCCGGAAGGGGGCGATTTCGTCTCCAAGCCCTATCTCTTCAGCCACCTGGTCCCCGCCTTGAACCGGCTCATGGGGAGGGCCTCGTGAGCCACGTGGTTCTCCTGGGCGACAGCATCTTCGACAACGGGTCCTACGTGCGGCGGGGCGAGCCCGACGTGGTGGCCCAGGTCCGGGCCAAGCTCCCCCGGGACTGGAAGGCCACCCTCTGCGCGGTGGACGGCGCGGTCACGTCCGGCGTCATGCGCCAGCTCGAGCGGGTCCCGTCCGGCGCCAGCCACCTGGTGGTGAGCGTGGGCGGCAACGACGCCTTGCAGAACATGGGCGTGATGCGGGAAGGGTCCCGCTCCGTGGCCGAGGCCATGGGCAAGCTCGCCGGGGTGCGCGAGCGCTTCGCCGCCGGCTACCGGGAGATGGTGGAGGCCGTGGCGGCGCGCCGCCTGCCGGTGGCGCTCTGCACCATCTACGACGCGCGCTTTCCCGACCCGCAGGAGCAGCGCCTCGTGGTCGCGGGCCTGTCCCTGTTCAACGACGCGATCACCCGCGAGGCGTTCTCCCGGCGCCTGCCCCTCATCGACCTGCGCCTGATCTGCGACGAGCCCGACGACTACGCCAACCCCATCGAGCCCTCCGCCAAGGGCGGCGACAAGATCGCGGCGGCGATCGCCCAGGCGGTGGTGGGAAACACCATCTTCCCGCGCTCCCAGGTCTTTGCCCACTAATCAGGTCTTCGCCCATTGATCAGGGGTTGCGCCGCCAGATCTCCTCGCTGAGCACCGTGGCGAAGGCCACCCAGGCGGTGAAGGGCACGCCGGAGGCGGCCGCCAGGCCGTCCACATGAGAGGCCCGCTCCACATAGGCCGCGCCCGTGCCAATCATCGCCGCCGCGCCGACCGCGCCCCCGGTGAGGCTGCGCTCCCCGAAGAAGACCTTGGTCCAGCCGCCGATCATGGCGATGTTCACGAGCCAGAGGGCGAGCGCCACGTTGCGCTCCGGCGTGTTCGGGGCGCGCAGGAGCCGGTAGCCGCCCGCAGCCAGCAGCGCCTCCAGCACGGGCCAGACCGCCCCGAAAACCGGGTCCGGCGGCGTGATGCCGGGCTTGTCGAGGTCGCGATACCAGCTTTTGATCTTGGGGTGGCTGCGGTCCGGGCTGTAGCGCCGGCCCACATAGGCCGACAGGGCCACCGCCCCGCCGGCGATGGCGAGCGCCGCCCATGGGGAGAACGCGCCTGCGCTCCGGCGGCGGCGGCGCGATAGGTCCCGATGCCGCTCCCGCACGAAGTCTTCCACGTCGGGGACGAAATGGTGGGCTGATGGCGGCTTGACCGGTTCCGGTTTCGTTCAACCGGAAACCGCAGGTCGACCATTCGGGTTCCGCAGCCGGGCCTCCCTCCGAGAACGCCGGTGGGCTCATAGGTCCGGGCGCGACCGCCCCGAGGCCGAGGGGCTCCGTCCGGTCCAACCGGGCGGAGCCTGCGCTTCGGACGGCCGTCAGGCCGGGATGCGCCCGTCGTAGTCCTGCTTCAGGCTGCTCCAGCCGTCCCAGAAGGAACCCAGCTCCTTGCCTGTCATACGGGCGACCAGAACGTCGAGATGCATGTGC
>DASQTM010000364.1:0-2077 GCA_035641875.1 Microvirga sp.
GACGAGCTGCGCCGTCCGCTCCAGGCTGACCCGCAGGTACTCGCTCTGGATCTTGGTCACCCGCTCCCAGTCCACCGCCTTGGCCACCTGGTCCCAGTCGACCGCGCCCGTGAGCGCCGCGAAGGTCTTCAGGTTGTGCTGGGTCTGCTCCTGGAGCAGGTCGACGAACACCCGGCCGAGCTCGGCCGTGTGCTCGGCCGAGCGCTGCGCCACCTCGCGCTGCACCCCGCCCAGGGCGTCGGTGGTCCGCTGGACCACGTGGAGGCCGTTGCGCGCCACGTCCCCGGCCCGGTCGGCGGCGCGCCGGCCCTGCTCGGCGACGCGGTCGGTGGCGTTCTTGGCGGTGTCGGAGGCCTTCTCGGCCTCGGGCTTGGCGGTCTGCGCCATGGCGGTTTTCCCTCTCGGAGGTTGGCTGGAAGCTGCAGGCGGGCCTGGCGAGGCCAATGCTGCACTGCAACAAAAGTAGTGTTTTATGCTGCAGTGCAGAAGAGGTGCGCGGGAGAAAACCCCGCAGCGTGGAGGTATTTTAATGGAAGCTGGTCGCGAGGAGCTCGATCCAGGCGGCCGATGGGTTGCCTTTCGTCACCCGTCGGCATCGAGCACCCGTCCCCGCGCACCCGTGGTCGGGCGAGGCCTGCTAGGGCCGAAGGCGCCCGACTGCCCCGGATAGCGGCGCCGGCCGGTGCGGCGGTTCTAAGGCACGTCGGAGGAGGCTTTCTGGGGGCGGCGGCCTAGTGGCCAGATGCAGACGGACAGTACCCCGCGGCCAGGGGCCGGTGACGCCGGGCTCGGCCGGCCTTCCTGGGGTGGACGGGCAGCGAGGAGCGCTTGTCGGCGCGTGCCACCTGAGCAGCCGCGCCCCATATCATCCCTGCGATCCCGTGGCCCGACGCCGCGTCCGGTCGCTGATCAAGGAGGCCCAGCATGGGAACCCGAAGCGCCCTCCTCGCCGCGGCGTTGGTGGCGGTCCTGGCGCCGCCGGCGCTCGCCTACCAGTGCGAGGCGTTCATCGAGCTGCTCGACCAGAAGATGGCCGAGCAGGAACTGAGCCAGGAGCAGAAGGCTGAGCTCCGCCGGCTGCGCGACGAGGGCCAGAGGCTGCACGAGCAGGGCCAGCACGAGGCGTCGATGGAGGTGCTCGAGAGGGCCGAGATGATGCTGGTGCCCGGTGCAGGGCAGCCGTGAGGGAGGCGCTCGCTCATGCCGGGATGGCGGCGACGCTGGCGTGATCCGAGAGTATCGACTGTGGACGTCGCACCACTAGCCCCAATACCGTTCACTTAGGCGGCCAAAACACAATATCTGGGAGATCTACGTTTTCGAACCCACTGCATATTGACCGCGTGGAGCTGAAGTGAACAGTATTGCCACTAGCCCGGATTATTCACGAGGCAAGACGGGGAGCGCCGGGCGCTTTAGGGGAACGCCGGTTCCGGTCCAGCGTTCTCCGAGATCTGTTCTCGCAAGGAAGATGTTCAATGTTCCTTGCCTTTCCAGGCCCGGTGAATAATCCAGGCTAGCTATTCCCCTACTCGGGCTCTTCCAGGGGCTCCTCACTCCCGAAGCTGTCGAAGGCCCGCTGCACCTCCTCCTTGCTCGCAAACTGCCCGTTCTTGACCTGTTTGAGGCCCTCCTCGATGTGGGCCCGGAGCCAGCTTTCCGGCCACATCCGGGCACTGTGGTAGATGGCGAGGATGGTGATGGCTGCGTCGGCCTCTCGATACGCCACCACGTAGGGTGGCATCACGAGCTCACGGGTACGGGGCCAGCGGCCGGATCGGCCGAGTTTCGGGTTCTCCCTTAAAAGATCAATGGTTGAGCGGAGCTCGGAGATGATCTCGCGGGCGGCGGCGGGGTTGTCGGCGTGTATGTGGTTGAAGATGGCGTCGATGTCGGCGAGGGCGTCCGGAAACCAGTGGATTTCCATAGGTTAGGTAGTTGCGGGCTTCGGGCGTTCTGGCTTCTCGCCCCGCATGAGGGCTTCCATGTAGCGGACGGCCTCCTCGTGCGGGATCAGCGGCGCCCCCTGCTCTACCCGCGCCAGCCGGGTACGGATGATCTCGTCCTGCTCGATCTG
>DASQTM010000365.1:0-2739 GCA_035641875.1 Microvirga sp.
GTCTTCAGGAACTGCCTTGAAAAGTAGGATCCGAGCGTCCAGCCGATCAGCATGATCAGGCCTTTTGGGGCATGGGCGCACGGGACGGGAGCAGGGCGCGGCCGATGGCGCGGATCCGGGTCCGCGTCGTTCGGGCTGCCGAGCCTTGCAGGATGAGCAGCAGACAGATGACGATGGTCCCCAGGGGCAGGGCATAGACTGCGAAGACCGCCCCAGGCGTCCTAACCACGGCGCTGGATAGCGCAAAGCCCAAGATTCTGAGCAGAACGACTGCCGCCACGGCGGTCGCGATAGCAAGGCCGCGCCCCTGGCGGGTCGTCTGGGCGCTGCCGAGGGCCGCAAAGGCGATGATCATCATGGCCAGCGGGTAGAGCCAGGACGACAGGCGTTCATGCAGTTCGGCCCGGAAGCGCCCCTCCTGATGCTTGTAGAGGAACTCATTTCTGTCCGGAAAGAGGAGCTGGGTCGTGCTGCGCTCCCGCGGCTTGTAGATGACGTCCCCGTCTTCCTTGTTGAAGGCCGAGAGGTCGACCGCGTAGCGCTCGAAGGCGACGATGGAGGAGTCGCGGCTGTTCGGCTCCTTGCGCTGGACGCTGCCCTTCTCCAGGACGAGATAAGCCTGTCCGTTCGTCTCGACGGTCTGGCCCCGCTCGGCCAGGTAGACGATCGCCTTGTTCTTCTCCCGCTGATCTTCCATGAAGATGCCCAGGAGCGCATCGCCGGAGCGTTCCCGATAGTGGAAGGTGATGCCGTTATCGAGGGTGATGAACTGGCCTTCCTTGGCCATGGTGGCGACGAAATCCGCCCGGATCTTCGTGAACAGATTGCGCAGCTCCTGGAAGCTTGCCGGCATCAGGTAGACGGTGATGACCCCTACGATGATGCAGACGAACATGGCGAGGGCCATGAAGGGTCTCAGCAGGCGCGCCGGCCGCATCCCGGCCGCGCTCATGACGATGAGCTCGGAATCCCCGTTCAGCCTGTTGAGGGTGTAGATCGTTGCCAGGAACAGGGCGACGGGCGAGATGACGTTGATGAGGGCAGGCAGCGACAGGCCCGTCACCGTCAGGAAGATGAACAGCGTCTGGCCCTTGCCCGTCAGGAGGTCGAGCTCGCGCAGGGCCTGCGTGATCCAGATCACCCCGGTGAGGGCGATGAGGCAGGCGACGAACGCGCTGAAGGCGATTTTGAGGATGTACCGTTCGAGAAGTGTCATGAAGCCCTTCGCTCCCGGGCGCTTCAGCCCTGGGTAGCTTGTCCCCTGCTCCCAAGCAAGACCGGCCGGTCTATGAGCCTGAAAATATGCCCCTTTCACGGCAAAGGCAGCGTGATCCGGCGGATAATTTGCTGTATGTCAGCAAACGCCGCAGCCGGCCCGAGGTCCGGCCCGTCACCTATCAGGCAAGAGGATTTCATGGCCGACAGCTTCAAGATCGACTTCCAGGGGCATGAACGGGCTTCCGGGCAGGCGCCTGGCAAGGCCGAGTCCGGCGATCTCATCATCTTCGTCGGAGAAGACCTCAAGCCGACGCCGGCTGTCGCCCAGCGGATCGGCCCGAAGGCGGTCGAACTCATCGCCAGGGCCGCTGCCGCCGAGAGCTTCAAGGGCAAGGCCAAATCCTCCATGACCATCGTCGTACCGGCAGACCTCGCCGCAGACAGGCTGGTGGTGATCGGGGTCGGAGGCGAGAAGGACAGGGCCGATCTGGACTGGGTCCAGCTGGGTGGCCTGATCGCCGGCAAGGTCAACGGCAAGGCCGCGACGGCGGTGATGGACCTGCCCGGGATCGAGGCTTCTCCCGACGCCGTCGCCGATATCGTGCTCGGCATGCAGCTTCGCCGCTACAGCTTCGACCGCTACAAGACCAAGAAGGACGAGAACAAGACCGAAGGCGTGACCAAGGTCAGCCTCAGCGTGGCCGATCCGGCCGCGGTCAAGAGGGTGTACAAGGCCCGCGAGGGCGTTCTCGACGGAGTCGTCATCGCTCGCGATCTCGTGAACGAGCCGCCGAACGTGCTTGGGCCTCAGGAATTCGCCGCCCGCGCAGGGGCGCTGGCCAAGCTCGGCGTCGAGGTCGAGATCCTCGACGAGAAGGCCATGCGCAAGCTCGGCATGAATGCTCTGCTCGGCGTGGCGCAGGGCTCCGTGCGCGGCGCACGCGTCGCCATCATGCGCTGGAACGGCGGCAAGGCCGCGGACAAGCCCATCGCCTTCATCGGCAAGGGCGTGGTGTTCGATTCCGGCGGCATCTCCATCAAGCCTGGGGCCGGCATGGAGGACATGAAGGGCGACATGGCGGGCGCCGCCTGCGTGGTCGGCCTGATGCACGCGCTGGCGAGCCGCAAGGCGAAGGCGAACGTGGTGGGGGCCATCGGGCTGGTCGAGAATATGCCGGACGGCAACGCCCAGCGGCCCGGAGACATCGTCACCACCATGTCGGGCCAGACCATCGAGATCATCAACACGGACGCGGAAGGGCGCCTCGTGCTGGCGGACGTGCTCTGGTACGTGCAGGACCGGTTCAAGCCGAAATTCATGGTCAACTTGGCCACCCTCACCGGGGCGATCCTGGTGGCGCTGGCTCAGGAATATGCGGGCCTGTTCTCGAACAACGACGAGTTGGCCGAGCGGCTCAGCCTGGCCGGAAAGGCCACCGGCGAGCGGGTCTGGCGCATGCCCCTGGGGCCGGAATTCGACAAGATGATCGATTCCAAATTCGCCGACATGAAGAACTCGGC